>NZ_JBQCVA010000035.1:3762-22725 GCF_051962715.1 Neisseria sp. P0008.S010 | reverse complement strand
GGGGCATTTGGGTAAAATTAGGAGCAATTAGGGGCGAAAACGGCCGAAAACCTGTGTTTGGGTTTCGGATGTCGGGGAAAAGAAATTTTGCAAAGGTCTCGGCCTTTTTGCCAAACGGGACATTTATCCCCCCCCCCGAATAAATCGCGAATCGGTTTGAAACCGGCGCATCATCCATTCCGCCACGCCGTTTTATTTGGATTTCAACCTACGTCTTTTGTGCATGTAGTAAAGTTTTACAAGGCTGCCATATTGGCGGCCGCAATCGGTTTTTAGGTAGTTATTGAGAAATGTTATCGTAGTTTACTTACAAATGATGCCGATCGGCGTATAGTAGCGTTGTTTGCTTTCCATATGTTGTCGATTCAGAAAGGAGTGCAGGTTATGAACAAAATCGGTTTCAAACCCATCCCCGCTGCGATTGCGCTGGGCTTAGCATTATTGATTTGGTTCGTCATCCCCGTTCCTGACGGCGTAACGCCGCAGGCTTGGCATTTGTTGGCGATGTTTGTCGGCGTGATTGCGGCGATTATCGGCAAGGCGATGCCGATCGGGGCATTGTCGGTTATCGCCGTGATGCTGGTGGCGGTAACGCAGGTAACGGTGCCGGAATTGGGCGCGGACGGCAATCCGATTAAAAAACCGGCGGAAATGGCGATTAAGGACGCATTAAGTTCGTTTGCCGACCCGCTGATTTGGCTGATCGGTATTTCGATTATGATTTCGCGCGGGATTTTGAAAACCGGCCTGGGCGCGCGCATCGGCTATTATTTTATTTCGCTGTTCGGCAAGAAAACGCTGGGTATCGGCTACAGTCTGGCCTTGTCGGAGCTGATTCTCGCGCCGGTAACGCCCAGTAACACCGCGCGCGGCGGCGGCATCATCCACCCCGTGATGAAGGCGATTTCGTCCAGCTATGATTCCGACCCTGAAAAAGGAACGCAGGACCGAATCGGCCGCTATCTGGCTTTGGTGAACTACCACAGCAATCCGATTACTTCGGCGATGTTCATCACCGCCACCGCACCCAATCCGCTAGTGGTCGATTTGATTGCCAAAGCGACGAACAGCGAGATTCATTTGAGCTGGGGCACTTGGGCTTTGGCGATGCTGCTGCCAGGCTTGGTGGCAATGTTCCTGATGCCGCTGGTGCTGTATTTCGTTTATCCGCCCGAAATCAAAGAAACCCCCAACGCGGCGCAGTTTGCCAAGGACCGCCTGAAGGAACAAGGGCCGATGAACCGCGGCGAGAAAATCATGTTGGCGATTTTTGCCGTGTTGCTGGTTTTGTGGGCGGGCATTCCGGCCATGATTTTCGGCAAAGCCTTTACCGTCCATCCTACCGCCACCGCCTTTATCGGCCTGTCGCTGCTGCTTTTGTCAGGCGTGCTGACTTGGGATGACATATTGAAGGAAAAAAGCGCGTGGGACACGGTGGTATGGTTCTCCGCGCTGGTGATGATGGCTTTTTTCTTGAACAAGCTCGGCCTGATCGGCTGGTTTTCGGATAAGTTGGGTAACGGCATTAAAAATACCGGCATGGGCTGGGTGGGCGCGTCCGCGTTGCTGCTACTAATTTATATGTACGCGCACTATATGTTCGCCAGCACCACCGCTCATATTACCGCCATGCTCGGCGCGTTTTATGCGGCAGGGTTGTTTTTGGGTGCGCCACCGATGGCTTTCGGCCTGATGATTGCCGCCGTATCCAGCCTGATGATGACGCTGACCCACTATGCCACCGGCACCGCGCCCGTTATTTTCGGTTCGGGTTATACGACGCTGGGCGAATGGTGGAAGGCAGGGTTTGTGATGAGCGTGGTAAACCTGCTGGTGTTTGTGGTTGTCGGCGGAATATGGTGGAAGGCTTTGGGCTATTGGTAAGGCCGTCTGAAATCCGCTAAAACCAAAGGCCGGCAGGGGTATTTCTGCCGGCCTTTCCGTAACCTTGTATAATTTGCGTTACAACCTTCCTTCAAACCTGCGCCATAGCGGATGAAGCCCAATCCGCCGCCATTGGCCGCACTCCGGATAATTCATGGACCACTCTGCCGACGAAACACGCAAAGGCCTGTTCTACGCCCTAGGCTGCTATGCCATTTGGGGGCTTTTCCCGCTTTACTGGTATCCGCTCAACCACGCCCCCATCGGCGCAGGCCAACTGTTGGCGCAGCGCATTGTATGGTCGGCGGCGTTTGCCGTTTTGTTTTTGGCATTCAGCCGGCAGAAAGCCGATTTCTTCCGCGCATGGGGTCAGCCGAAAACCATCGCCTTGTTTGCCGTCAGCGCGTTTTGCATCGCCATGAACTGGTTGATTTACCTTTGGGCGATTACCAACGGTCATGTATTGGATGCCAGCTTGGGTTATTTTGTCTCGCCGTTATTCAACATCCTGCTCGGCCGGCTGGTGTTTGGCGAAAAACTCAACCGCCGGCAGGCCGCCGCCGTCGTATTGGCCGTGGTCGGCATCCTCTGGCTGGCCGTACCCGTCGGGCAAATCCCCTGGGTCGCCCTCCTGCTCACCCTCAGCTTCGGCCTCTACGGGCTGGTGCGCAAACTCGCCCCGTTGGGCGCATTGCCGGGCTTGGTGTTGGAAACCCTCCTGATGCTGCCTTTTGCCGCCGCCTATCTGCTGTATGCCGGCCGGCACGGCGGTTTGGTTTTTGCCGAGTTGAACCTGCTGCAAACCGCCCTGCTGGTCGGCTCCGGCATCGCCACCACCGTACCGCTCATTCTGTTTGCCTCTGCCGCACGGCGCATCCCGCTGTCCACCTTGGGCGTAATCCAATACGGCTCGCCCACGCTCCAGCTTCTGCTGGGCTTGGTGCTGTTCGGCGAATCCTTCGATACCGGCCGCCTCATCGGCTACGGCTGGGTATGGTTGGGGGTGGCACTGTATTTCTCAGGCATTCTGCAAACAGGCAAAAAGGCCGTCTGAACACTTTTCAGACGGCCTCTCTTTACAATTAGGTCGATGTGGAACGCTGCGGCTTCAACAGCAAAATGCTGAGTATCACCCAACACACGCCGACTAAAACCAAAATACCGACCATACGCTTCAAAATCAGTATGCCCCGCTTTACCGACCACTCGGCATAAGCCTGCCATTCGGCAAACTGTAAAACCGTTTCGCTGCCGTTGTCGTCGTAGGCAATCTTAGTCAGCACGCTTTCATGATTCGTAACGCGGTACAATTCAGCATAACGCAGCGGCAGAATTTCTTCAGACGGCCTTTCGGCATTGTAGCGGCACAAAGGCGTGTCGTAATATCCGGTGCACGGCAAAACCTTCCATTCCGGCGGCTCGACATCGGCCAGACAGGAAGCATCCTCCGCCCGGCAGGACGGGGTTTGCACAACGGCCTTTTCCGGCAGGCGCAAAGAAACCGACACCGTGGCGGAATCGTTTTCCTCATCGTAAAACTGCTCCCTGCGCAATACCGTATTCTCATAGCGTTCGACTATACCCAGCGGCCGGCCGTCGGCATATACGTCGCGCAATCCGAACCATTGTCCCAAAACGGCAACGGACAAGGCAAAACCGCCCAGCAAGGTAAACAGCCAAATGGCGGTGGCGGGCAACTTCATAGCCAACCGCTCCGAGGCCGTCTGAAAAACGACGGGAGCAACCGCAACATCCCGTTTCAGCCCTCAAACGGCTCGATGGAGGCCGTTTCTCCGCATGCAGCCGACAACGCCTCGGATAAAACGGCGAAAAATTCCCGACCGTCGCGCGTAGCCAGCCATCGGCCGCCCTGCTCCGCAAAATGATAGCCGCCGCTTTTGGCCGCAATCCACAATTCCTGATTCGGCGTGTGGCGGTTGACGATAATCTGCGTGCCGTCGTCTGCCTCTATGGTTAAAACATTGCCGCTGCGCTGGCAGTCGAAATCCAAACCCTGCTCGTCGATTTGGTCTTCAATATAGGCAAACAGGCCGTCTGAATGCTGCAAAAATTCGCTTTCGGTCATCATGATTGATTAGATTGGGTTAAAATGGCGCATCTTGCCATATTCAAAACAAAAAAACCATGAAAACACCTTTCACGGCCGCCGTCGCAGCCGCCTTTCTGCTCTCCGCCTGCGGCTTCAAAGGCAGCCTCTACCTGCCGAAAGAGTCCGACAAAGCCAAATTCGGCGCGGTGCAAACCGGCCTGCAACTCGAAAACCAACCCATCACCATCCAACCGGAAGCCGAATAAATGTCCCTCCACTGCGAAAACATCAGCTACACGGAACTGGCCGAACGCTTCGGCACGCCTTTATATGTGTACAGCCAAGCCGAACTTGATTCGGTCTTCGCCCGTTATCAAACCGCCTTTGCCGCACTCGACCCCTTAATCTGTTATGCCGTCAAAGCCAACGGCAACCTGAGCGTCATCCGCCGTTTCGCCGAACTGGGCAGCGGCTTCGACATCGTATCGGGCGGCGAACTCGTGCGCGTCTTGGCGGCGGGCGGACGGGCGGACAAAACCATTTTTTCCGGCGTGGGCAAAAGCGCGGCGGAAATCGAATTCGCCCTGAAATCAGGCATCAAATGCTTCAACGTCGAAAGCCTGCCCGAACTCGACCGCATCAACGAAATAGCAGGCCGTCTGAAAACCGCCGCCCCCGTCTCCCTGCGCATCAACCCCGATGTGGACGCGCAAACCCACCCCTATATCTCCACCGGCCTGAAAGCCAACAAATTCGGCATCGCCATGGAAGATGCCGAACGCGCCTACCTGCACGCCGCATCCCTGCCGCACCTGAACATCATCGGCATAGACTGCCACATCGGCTCCCAACTCATCAAACTCGAACCGCTGGTTGAGGCCTGCGAACGCCTGTTGCCGCTCATCGACAAGCTGGCCGCACACGGAATCGGTTTGCAGCACATCGACTTGGGCGGCGGCGTCGGCATCGTCTATCAAAACGAAGAAACGCCCGATTTGGCCGCCTACGCCGCAGCCGTACAAAAACTCTTGGGCGACCGCCGTCTGAAACTGATTTTGGAACCCGGCCGCAGCCTGGTCGGCAATGCGGGCGCACTGCTGACCCGTGTGGAATTCGTCAAACAAAACGGCGACAAAAACTTCGTCGTCGTCGATGCCGCCATGAACGACCTGATGCGCCCCGCCCTGTATCAGGCCTACCACCACATTGAAAACGCCGAACCGAGCCCCGTTGCGCCGTTTGCCGCCGACATCGTCGGCCCGATTTGCGAAACCGGCGACTTCCTGGCCAAAGACCGCATGATTTCGGCCCAGGCAGGCGATTTGCTGGTCGTCCGCAGCGCGGGCGCATACGCTTCCAGCATGGCGGGCAACTACAACACCCGCCCGCGTGCGGCCGAAGTGCTGGTCAACGGCAGCGAGGCTAAAATCGTCCGCCGCCGCGAAACATTGGAAGAAATGCTGGCCAACGAACGGGATTGCCTGTAACCCCACCTGACAGATTCACTTAATTTGCCGACCCGGCCGTGAAACACACCATCACGCGAAAAGGCCGTCTGAAAACCGAAAATGGCTTTCAGACGGCCTTTTTTGATATTGGAAACAGAAACCCGCTTCCGAAAATCATGGCCCCGCCGACAGGAATCGAACCTGTATTTTACGCTTAGGAGGCATACGTTCTATCCGTTGAACTACGGCGAGGACTTAAAACTTAGAAAAACGAAGCGCAACGCTTAAATTTACATCACCCTGGCTACCGACACTTCCGCCAGCTGGCGCATGGCGCGGGTAGCCTCGTTATCGGGTAGCACATCCAAACAGGCTGCCGCTTTGCCCGCCGCCGCCTTCGCCTGTTCGATACAGTAAGACAGCGCGTCGGATGCGGCCACATGGGCATGAATTTTTTCAAAATAACTGCGATCGGCATTTTGCAGTGCGGCGCGCACATCCGCAGCCGCCTCCTGACTGCCTTGGTTCATCAGGTAAATCAACGGCAACGTCGGCTTGCCTTCGGCCAAATCGTCGCCGACATTTTTGCCGATTTGTTCGGGGTCGCCGGAATAGTCCAGCACATCGTCAATAATCTGGAAGGCCGTGCCGACATACATACCGTAATCCCGCAGCGCAGCTTCCTGCTCTGCCGAAGCACCCGCCAAAATAGCACCAACCTGCGCCGCCGCTTCAAACAACTTGGCAGTTTTATATTGGATAACTTGCAGATACTGCGCCTCGGTAATATCGATATTGCCGATATTCATCAGCTGCATCACTTCGCCTTCGGCAATAATATTGGTCGCATCGGCCATAACTTCCAAAATCTTCATGCTGCCGGAGCCGACCATCAACTGGAACGCGCGGGTATAAAGAAAGTCGCCCACCAATACGGCGGCTGCATTGCCGAATAAATTGTTTGCCGTTTTCCGTCCGCGCCGCAACTCGCTTTCGTCCACCACATCATCATGCAGCAGGGTGGAAGTATGGATGAACTCCACCATCGCCGCCAACGAATACAGGCCGTCGTTATCGCAACCCAACGCCCTGCCGGACAAAATGGTAATCACCGGCCGCAGCCGCTTGCCGCCCGCACTGATAATATAAGTACCGATTTGGGAAATCAGTGCCACTTCCGACTGCACCGCCCGATTGATAACCACATCGACACGGCCTAAATCGGCTGCTAAATTTTGTTGGAAATAGGGCAGGTTTTCAAGCATGACGGACTCGGCACGACAGACGGTTTTACAGAAAAACAAGCCCGCGATTATAGCATCAAAGGCCGTCTGAAAAAACACCGCAAACATCCCGCATCTCCGCCCTCACACTAAAACGCCGCCAAAGTTTGACAAAACAGCCCCTTAGCAATAGAATCCCCCGTTTCGCGCATGGTGCGCGGAATTTTCTTTAAACCAAAATCCTTATGGAGTTGAGTATGTACGCGGTCGTAAAAACCGGCGGCAAACAATATAAAGTTTCCGTTGGCGAAAAATTGAAAGTAGAACAGATACCTGCCGAACTCGACAGCCAAATCGAACTGACCGAAGTTCTAATGATTGCTGACGGCGAGTCTGTAAAAGTAGGCGCTCCCTTTATCGAGGGCGCGAAAGTAACGGCAAAAGTAGTTGCCCACGGTCGCGGCGAAAAAATCCGCATCTTCAAAATGCGCCGCCGCAAACACTACCAAAAACGCCAAGGCCACCGCCAGAATTTCACCCAAATCGAAATCGTGGCAATCGCCTAATTTTTAAAACTTAGGAGTATTACAAATGGCAAGTAAAAAAGCAGGCGGTAGCACCCGCAACGGTCGCGATTCAGAAGCCAAACGCTTGGGCGTAAAAGCCTACGGAAACGAACTGATTCCCGCAGGTTCCATCATCGTCCGCCAACGCGGCACCAAATTCCACGCCGGCGACAACGTAGGCATGGGCAAAGACCACACTCTGTTTGCCAAAGTGGACGGCTATGTCGAATTCGCGGTTAAAGGCCGTCTGAACCGCAAAACCGTCAGTGTCCGCCCCTACACCGGCGCAGAAGAATAAACAGACGTTTATCCTAACGCAACCAAAAACCCGCCTAATCAGGCGGGTTTTTATATTTCGCATCACCGCTCATCCATCATTGTAACTGCCCGACAAGCAACGATGCATCAGTAAAGAGGGGAAGAACTAGACCATATCAACCAATACACAATGTACCTGATGAAGTGAAAACAATAACACCGGACTTGATGGGTTAGATATTTGATACCTGAACAAAAGGCCGTCTGAAAGATTTCATATGCAATGTTTCAGACGGCCTTTAGTGTTGGAATAAAGACTACAGCTTGCCGAACCCCCAACCGGCGGCTTCGTGGTAAGCATAATATCAGGTTCGGGAAAAGATTCGGGAGAGCTGCTGGCGATACGGATTGCCGCCCTTTTTAGGCTGTTGCGCGTCGGTTTCGTCCGGCTGCCCGTCCGGCGTTTGAGCGCGCACCGCATACCACAACGCCGCCATATGCTTGCACGCCCAGCCATAAGGACAATCGCAGCCCCCGTCCTTAATGTACAAATCACTATCCAGCTTCAGCCATACCGAATAGTTTCCCGAACCGCACACCTCCGCCCGATAACGTCCCGCGGAAGTTTTTTGGACATCGCGAACCTTGCCCTGCTGAAAATACAGCAGACCGCGTTCGGCGATATGGGGCGGAAATAGGCGGGGTAGGTAGATACCGGACATGGTTTGCTTCCAAGAAGTTGTTGAAACATGGGGAGTTTACTGGTTCGAGCGACGTTTGGGGAGAGGGTGGTGGGAAGATTTGCTTTGAGAAGTGGCAAAAGGTCGTCTGAAAATGGAGTTCAGACGACCTTTTTTGGGATTATGGTTCGTGAAAACCTGGAGGTAATGGTTTAAATGTATCTCCATCTAAGGGGGCATGTTGGTAATGGAATTTACTTAATTTTTGAATATCAAGATTAGTAGTTAAAATGCAAGGATTACTTCCTCCTTTCACATAAAGGAGCGTTTTTTGTTCCGTTTTTGTTGGTTGTAAAACACATGAACCACCATATTGAGATGTATTTACCTGGATAGTGTAACAATGTAAATCTCTCACAGCTGATTCTAATATATGTTGATAATAATTAGTATCCTTATTCCATACGCAAGCAATTAATAAGTTAATTTCCGATTTAAATAAAACGCGATGTGTAATATCTGCTAATTCAAAGCAATTATAAGTTGCGAAACAAGCTCCTCTCCAATTAACCTTATGATAAGAATATCTATTCTTATCATTACCAGCAAGTAATCCGAAACTATTCATATGCGTAAGCTCTGCAGGAGCATAATGATTTTTAACTCTTGCCGTTATATAACAATTTTTAAAACCTTCTTTTTGACTAAATGGCAACAGCTCAATCAAAATATTGAATGCAACCTTATCAATTACCCAATGTTCTAATCCAAAAATTAATCCTATTTGGTTTCTACGAGAAAAAGATGCCATAAATGGTAGCCAACTGACAGGAATAGATACTTCCGGTAAGACCAATAGATCCACTTTTTCTTTTACCGCATCATTCAGAATTTGATATATTATTTTTTGCCTATCAAAACTTAAATTAGGTTTTTCATCATCCCTCAATGCATGAATAATATCTTTCTGATTCACAATTAAATTTGCAATAGCTAAATTAAAATAATTATTTCTTCGAGATATATCATTAATTGATAATGAAAATTTATCAATACTATTGTTATTATTGATTTCTTCTTTTTTCCATTTAACAAAACTACTGCACATTTCTGCAAATTTACCTTGCCACTCACTCAATCTATTACATCTTAGCTTCTGTGATAATTCGAATATTTGCAACTCATCAATATGGAGAAATCTGGGAGAGTATTTCTTTTTTTGACTATTAATTTCATGATGAGATTGTTTCTTTGAAGATATATCTTCCAATATCTTATTTTCATCAATTAAACTCCCCTCATATATAGTATAATTTGATAATGGCCATGCTACTAAGTGGTGCCTAATTAAATTAGAATACCTAAATCCATTTGCTAATTTCATTAAATTATTTAAGTCAGGAAATTTATAAAAGAATTTTTTAATTTCCAAGCTTTCTTTATGAATTGGATATTTAATTAATGCTAAGGAAAGAGAAAAAGAAATTTGATTATACAAACATAAATCTTCCCTAATTTTTTTTACGAGAAAGTGATTCTTACTTCTTGAATAGCTAATTATGTTTATTTCTTTAACTAAATGATTATAAAAGGTAATTGCAAAATTTATATCATTTACAACAAAAGAATATTGATACACCTTTTCCCATAGCCTACTAAATTTTAATGAATTACATCCTTTAAAAAACAACATTAACTGTGAAATTACTATATCTTTATCCTTTTTGTTTGTTTTACACAATCTATTTGCAGTTATGCAACTAGATAGGTATTGTGAAAGCTTAGTTTCATTTTCAACTACCCCAATAACATTACGTAACTTATTAGACGATCCACTAAATAATATTTCATAAGCAAACTCATCCATCTCTCGATAAAAGTGCTCTGTTGGTAAAAATTTAAACGCACTACTTTGTTCATCTAATTCTTGTTTAAATAGTTCTAATCCAGCTTTGCTATTAGCTTTATCAAAAAATTGAAATACAACTTTCTTTTTTTGAATAGAAATATCCTTTCCTTCTATAATATAACTTTCGTCGTCTTTACCGCTTACTAAAATATGGGTACTCAAGAAATATTTTTCATATAGGCTTTTTAAAGGGTCATCTTCATCAAAAATAGGATTTGGCAACACAATTAATATATCATCCACATATCTTCCATAATAAATTGGTTTCAATATTTTCTGTATTTTTTCATCAAAATCAATCATATACCAATTTGATAAAATAGATGATGATGTGAGCCCTATCGGTAGTATTTCTTTATCTTCACATTCATTATGCGTAACACTTAATTCACTCTTGATCACCTCATGATACTTTTTAAAAATACGTTTTAATAAGCGATTTAACTTTAAAGCATCATCCATAATCTCCCTAATGCATTCTCTTTCAATAATTTCATCAACCTTATCTAAATCTATATCAACATTGTAAAAAAATTCTTTTAAATCTAATGAAATAACTCCAACACTATTATTATCATCAGATAATAATCTTGCTTTATTTATGGCATTGTTTCTCCATTTATTATACTGATCTATATAGCGAATAAATAAGTTATTATGTCCTGATACATCTCTTGTGTCATCACATTCAGTGTACTTTTTTATAAATTCTTTAGTATGATTTCGTAATCTATTTCCATAACAATCCTCTGTAAGCATACCATCCAAAATTGGTCCAACATACAGGCTCCACAACATATCTATAATATAAACTTCAACATCAGCATCAATAAAATAATTTAACTTTACAAGATTATGAGTATCCGTACTTTTATCATTACTGATGAATCTACCTTCTGTATTATGTGTATTTTCGTGAGAATTATCTTCAAAACTTTTAGGAATAATTCTAAATGAAATACTATCTATCCATTTATCTAGCTTATCCGTATTATTATCAGATATAACTTTAGCAATTTCCTCAAAAATATTTCTACCCACATCTTCATCTAATAGGTTATGTTCTTTCTCAAAAGAGGATATCCGTTCTCTCATAAAAAGATTTAGGTTTTCATAATAAATATGATTTTTTAGATAAATATAAGCAATTTCAATAAGTTTTCCATCTATTTTCATTTTTTCGTTTCCTTAATTTAAAGAATTTAATTCTTTCAAAAGTCTCTTCACTGACACCGGATACGGCGTCTTCAATTCCTGCGCAAACAGCGACACTCTCAATTCTTCAATCATCCATCTAAACGCGGCGAGGTCGTCTGAAACGGGTTGTCCTTGTTTCACCAAGCCGTCGGTTTTTTCCTGCCACATTTGTTCCAATTCCTGTATGTCGGCTTCGCGGGCGGCGTCGCGTGATGGGTTGCCGCTGTATTTTTCGAGGCGCAGGGTCATGGCTTTGAGGTAGATGGGGAGGCGCGGCCATTGTGCCCACGGGGTGCGGGTGGCGAAGCCGGCGGCGAGCAGGGTTTGCAGGCGTTGGCGCAGGAGGTGGGTAAGCGGGTGTTTGCCGAGTTTGCTGTTCAGTTCGGCGTAGGCGGCGGCGGTTTCCTGCAAGTAGCGGCTGAGGGCTTCTTTGACGGCGGGCAGGCGGCTGCGGGCGCGTTTGATTTGTTCTTTGAAGGTTTTTTCGTTGCGCGGCAGCTCGTCTTCGCCGATAAAGGCGCGGTCGCAGACGGCTTGGGTGAGGTCGTCGCGCAGGGTGTCGGCGTTGATGTGTTTGAGCAGCATGGCGGCTTGGGTGAAGCCTTGGATGCCTTTGTTCAGATCTTTAACTTGTTCTTTTAGTTGCAGTTTCATGAGTTCGATCACGCCTAATCTGTGGGCTTGTTCGGCGGCGGCGGACGTGTCGAACAGGCGCAGGGCGATGCGGCCGTCTTTTTCTTTTTGCAGGCCGAGGTAGCCGGTGAGCTGTTGTTTGCCGCGGGCGAATTTGATGGATTCGGGCAGGGTGCCGATGTCCCACGTGGTAACGTTGTCGCGCTCGAATTCTTGGGTGTTGTCGCGGAAGGTGGTGGCGGCGGCTTTGCCAAGCTGTTGTTGGATTTGGATTAAATCGCGCCCCATGGTTAATTCTTGTCCGCCGTCGTCGATGATGCGGAGGTTGAAATAGCAGTGTTCGGGCAGCCTGAACGCGGCCCATTCGTCTTGGTTGATTTGCTCGAGTATGCGGATGTCGCCTGCGGTTTTGGCGATGGCTTGGGCGAGTTGGGGCAGGATGGGGGCGTTGCGGTCGGGGTTTTGGCTTAAAAATTGGGTGATGAATTCGGGCACGGGCACGCAGATGCGGCGGATTTGTTTGGGCAGTGCTTTGATTTGCAACTGGATTTTTTCGCGTATCATGCCGGGCACGAGCCATTCGAGGGCGGCGGGGCTGATGCGGTTGAGCACGGTGAGCGGCAGGGTGAGGGTAACGCCGTCGAGCGGGTGGTGCGGTTCGAAGCGGTAGCTGAGTTTGAATTTGCCGTCTGCGGTTTGCCAGTGTTTGGGGAATTGTTCTTCGGTAATGTGCGCGGCGGCGTGCTGCATGAGGTCGTCGCGGCTGAGGAACAGCAGGCGTGGGTTGTCGCGCTCGGCGGTTTTGAGCCAGGCTTGGAAGGTGCGGATGTCGGCGAGGGGGAGGGGTTTCAGATGGCCTTTTTGAGGTGCAGGCTGCTTTTTGGGTTTGGGGTCGTCTGAAACATTTTGTAGGGGGTGTGAACTCGGTTCACGCACGCGGTTGCCCGTATCTTTGGAATCCGCGTGCGTGGCTTGCGCTACACATTCTACGTTGTGCTTTTGAGATTTTAGGACATCTGTTGCATCCGCTCGTGCCAATAAGATGAGTTCGCCGGCAGTCTCAGCATCGGGATAGTGTACCAAGCCGGCTTCGTCAAATTGCGCCATTACGCCACTTTGTAATGTCGCCCATTCTTCGGCGGAACCGATGGACGGGTCGCATTGCTGCTCAGCAATCAAGGCAACGATTTTGCCGTGCCATTGTTTGCTGTCGATCGTTACGCGATCACCCAGCAGTATCGGTTGACCGTCGGCGTAGCATAGGGAGTTTTCAGGTAGCCTTTGGGCTTTGGGGTCGTCTGAAACTGTTGAAACTGCGGCACTTTGTTCCCTCTCCTGCGGGAGAGGGTTAGGGAGAGGGCTTGCTGAGGTTGCAGAAAAGTTGGTTTGCGCGGCAACTGTTTTGCCCTCTCCCCGACCCTCCCCCACGGGGGAGGGGGCGGTTTGCTGTGGATTTGTAGGACGCAGGTCGTCTGAAAACATTGAGGTTATGGCACTCTGTTCCCTCTCCTGTGGGAGAGGGTTAGGGAGAGGGCTTGCTGCGGTTGCGGAAAAGTTGGTTTGTGCGGCAACTGTTTTGCCCTCTCCCCAGCCCTCCCCCACGGGGGAGGGGGTGGTTTGCTGGGGATTTGCAGGACGCAGGTCGTCTGAAACCGTTGAAACTCTGGCACTCTGTTCCCTCTCCTGTGGGAGAGGGGTAGGGAGAGGGTTTGCTGCGGCTGCGGAAAAGTTGGTTTGTGCTGCAACTGTTTTGCCCTCTCCCCAGCCCTCCCCCACGGGGGAGGGGGCGGTTTGCTGCGGATTTGTAGGACGCAGGTCGTCTGAAACCGCGTCCGCCGTATAAAAATCGGGCAGCCGTTCGTGATAAAACGTGAACAGCGCTTCGTCATCAACCAGCACGTCTTGCTTGCGCGATTTGTGTTCGAGTTCGGTAATTTCCTTAATCAGCTTTTTGTTGTGGACAAAAAATTCCGCTTTCAAATCGCATTCCTGCGCCACCAACGCGCTGCGGATAAAGATTTCTCGGGCTTCTTCGGGGGCGATTCTGCCGTAGGATACGGGGCGGCGCGGCAAGACGGTCAGGCCGTAGAGCGTTACCCGTTCGCTGGCGATGACTTCGCCGCGTTTTTGTTCCCAGTGCGGCTCGAAATAGTGGTAGCGGACGAGGTGCGGCGCTTCCTGCTCGATCCATTCGGGCTGGATGGCGGCCACGTCGCGGGCATAAAGTTTTGTCGTTTCAACGAGTTCTGCCGCCATGACCCATTTAGGCTTCGCCTTGAACAGGGCGGAGGCGGGGAAAAGGTGGAAGCGGCTGCCGCGTGCACCGGTGTAGTCGTTGCCGTCGGGCGATTTCATGCCGACGTTGGCGATGAGGCCGGTGAGCAGGGCGCGGTGGATTTGTTCGTAGCCCGCTTCTTTTGCGGCGCGGATTTGGGCGCGGTATTGCTTCTTATCCAGTTGTTTTTGTTTGAGTTTGGCGGATAGGTCTTGGTCGCCCGCATTTTCAGACGACGTGAGTTGCCTGACTTCGGGAGGCCGTCTGAAAGCCGCTTCCTTGGTGGTCAAACCCAGTTCAATCGCGGTTTGGGCAAGCTGGTGGTGCAGCTCACGCCACTCGCGCATCCGCAGGTGCGACAGGAAATATTGGCGGCACCACTGCACTAACTGCTTGTTGGACAAGCCTTTGTCGCGCTCGCGCTGGAAACTGTCCCAAATGTTCAGATAGGCAAGGAAATCGGACTGCTTGTCGGTAAAACGCTCGTGCGCCTTGGTGGCGGCATCGCGCGCTTCCAGCGGCCGTTCGCGCGGGTCTTGAATCGACAGCGCGGACGCGATCACCAATATTTCCGCCATGCAGTCGTGTTTCTTCGCCGCCAACAAAATGCGCGCGATTTTCGGGTCGATGGGCAGGCGCGCCATTTGTTCGCCGAGTTTGGTCAAGCGGTAGCGGGGAATATTGAATGAACGGGATTGCAGGCCGTCTGAAAGGATTTGGGTTTCTTGCATGATATGTTTTTGAAATGATGGTTTGAAATAACAGGCTGCTTGAACTTAGTGGCAATTACTTTTTTAGGGTTTAGCGTGCGGAGGCATTGTAGGAATATCATAGATTTTAGGCAATGGGGCTTTCAGACGGCCCTCTCTAAGCTCCCAACGACATTTGAAAAGGAGATACTGCTATTTGCGGAAATGACACTGTATTGGCTATTCTGTCGTTATTTGAAATCCATTATCTATTCAATCAAAAGCTAACTGGCAAAACAAAAGGGGCTGTCCTAGATATTCAGGACACCCCCTCATTTTCTACATAGATTAGGCAAACAACCAATGCAGTACTTGCACGACTAAGATGGTATAAACAGCGGCAATCGCATCATCAAGCATGACACCCAATCCGCCTTTAATCTGACTATCCGCCCATTTCACCGGCTGTGGTTTTAAGATATCAAACAGCCGAAATAATAAAAAGGAAAGTAACCACCAACCCAGCCCTTGCGGCACGCAGGATAATACAAGGAGCATGGCGACAAATTCGTCCCAAACGATGCCGCGATGATCATGTATTCCCAATTCCCGGCTCAAAATATCGCAAATCCGAACCCCAAGCAAAAACAGGGCAGTCGCCACGATCAGCAATGTCAGATGACTCATGCCCATGCCGAACAACAGGCCGGCAACAAAAATAGCAGGCAAGGTACCTACAGTACCTGGCGCACTTTTCGTTAAACCTGTACCAAATCCAAAACCTAAAATACGAACTACACGAGCCGTCATCCATGACCATGATGGAATGACAGTGTTTTGAGTTTGCGACATAGATATTCCTTCCGTAAAAAATGTTTTTCAGACGGCCTCATACACCCAATCTGCCGACAAACAAAATTTTGAGTATTGAGGAAAACGATACTTCCAATTATAACTTTTTAAAGCCACAAGACAATGACTATGGACAATATTCGCTTCTTTAAATCATTTTTTCAGAGGATTTCGAGTACAAAATACATTTTTAATTTTTCATACACCTCGTCATGAACATTGATGCAGCCATTGGTCATAATTCGGTCTGCAACCAACGGAGAACGGATGCGTTCCAGTCGACGCTCTGACGGCTTCAACGTCCAAACACGGTGCAAGGCAAACAAAAAGTCTTTTTCTTGTTTGAAGCCAATCACGTCTCCGCCATAACCGGCTTTCTTCGTACTATAAAGCTGTAAATCAAATCTACCTTTAGGTGTCGTTTTCCCAATCAACACGGGATGACATTCCCCTGTATCGGCAAAACACAATTCGGCCTTATCGGTATAGACAATTACTTTTTTACTTTGTATAAAAGTATCAATGCTGCCAGAAGCGGAAGCAGCAATGCTCACTCCTGACAGCATTAACAAGCATAAAGCTTTTAACATCAAATGACCTATTGACGAATTTTCTGAGGAGTATGCACTATTTCACGAATAATTACCTGAGGCTCAGCTTTGGGCTCTTGGGGCTCTTTGGGAGGGCAAACCGCATCGGCCGGATAAACAGGATTCCAATAGAAACTCCGTGCAAATTTGTGTTTGTCATAAATAACTTTATATTGGCAAGTCGTAATATCTGGCACACCCGATGTATTATCTGGATCAGTACCTACGCCCGGAGTATAAAAATGGAACAAATAATCCCATTCGCGCACACCATATAATCCTTCATCATAGTGTGGGCGGCCCAAAATTTTATATATATCATCCTTAGTCAAGCCGGGACGCATTTTGTCTAACTCTGCCTGGGTAGGGAAAGTGCCCCGATTTTTATTAAATGTCAATGAGTAAGGTTTTGGGAAAACCGGATTATCTGTTGTGCCGTCAGCAGTAATCTTACTTTTGGTTGCACAAGCAGACAGAAGGCAAACAGCCGCCAATGCAGCACCTGTTTTTAACCATGAAGTACTTATTTTCATATATTCATCCTTTCAATTATCGATTTCAGACGGCCTCTAATCCTCTTACTGCCGTCTGAAATCGATTTAACTAACTTACCACTGATAACCTACCGCAGCGGTAGCACCATAATGACCACGGGAATTACCCGTTGCAGTGCCTTTGATAATCCAGTTACCGCCATCAGAGATAGTCGAATAACCGATGGCGTAACCGCTTTCACCGCGATACACGCTACCGCCGACGGCCATCATGCTCTTGCCGGGCAAGTAGGCCTGAGGCAGGCCCGCGACAGCCATGGCTGCAGCCGTACCGGCTTTGGCATCGGCGGACACTTGATTAATCTTATTATCCATAGCGTTGATAATGGCGGTATTGTTTCCGGCAACCGCACCGAGCGCATGCCTCAACTGACCGACATTAACGGCATCGGTAGCGGCAGTACCATCCGCAACATTGGCAATCTTATTGCCACCGTTGTCCAATCCGCCCGTTGTCAGGCTGACCGACCTGCCTCCCGCGCCTGCCGGAGTGATGGTCACACCGCTGCCGTTGGTCACGGTTTTGTTACCCGCATTGTCGGTAGTTGTCACGCTGGTTACGTTCAGGTTCGGATTCAACGCTAACTGTGCACCGCCGGCTACGGTAGTACTGGTGATGTTGCTGTCACCTTTCACTCTGATAGTGTCGCCTAGTCGATAGTTGTTGCTACCGGTAGTGCCGCCGAAATTGATGCCTTTGGCGATGTTGGTCGCATTATTGGCAACATTCTGGTTCGTAGCATGCAGTTGACCACCATTCACGGCTTCTTTGCTACCTGCAGCAACAGTACCGTCAGCCACGTTACCCAAAGTCACCGGTTTGGTCGCGTCTCCGCCCGCCAGGTTTACTTTGTTGCTCGGCGTGCCGGTCGGGTTGCCTGATGCATCCGCATAGGTCATCGGGGTATCAAACTTAACGGTAGTCACGCCGTTTTTGCTCGTTACGTTGGCCACTGTGCCTTGGCCGTTGGCAAAGTTAACGGTGTCGCCGTGGGTAACGAAGTCTTTGTCTGTGCCGTTACCTTGTACGGTAAAGCCCGCGTTCAATACGTCGTTAACAGTGGCAGCATTGTTGCCCTTGCCTGCCAAATCGGTACGTTTGTTACCGGTCGGGTTGGTTACGGCAGTCGCAGTATCAGCCAGGTTGCTCTTCACATTGGCCAATGTAGTCGGCTTGGTGGTGTTGCCGGCCGCATCCTGCATGCTGGCAATTACATTACCGGCCGCCACTTCGTTACCGCCTGTCGGTGCATCATAGAATTTGCCGTCGGGTCGTTTGTACACCTTCGTGCCGTCAGCTTTGGTGTATACCACCGGGGCTTGGGCATTCTGCACCACGGCTTGGGCATCCAATGCATAGGTGTAACTTTGGTTACCATTACCATCCAACTCCTGTTTCACGGTCAACCCATCACCGGCTTTCAGAGTCAGGGTGCTACCGGGTTTGGCAGTAGTAGCAGTAGAAGTACCTACTACGTTGCCGCCGGCGTTGATATTGAAGCCGCTGTTGTTGATGGCGTTGGCAATGTCTCCCGCTGTCGCCAGTTTGTTGGCAGCAGCTGGCGGAGTGACTTTACCGTTAGCAACTGTCAATGGAGTGGTATCGGCTGTTACTGTATAGGTAGTACTACCGTCCGCATTCTGCGTACCGTTAACACTGATACCGTTACCTGCTTTTACTTTAGTAGTGGCTGCAGCTTTAGCTACTTTGAGCTGGTCTACATTAACCGCATCAGTACCAGCCGTACCTGCAGCAACATTAGTAATTTTGTTGCCGCCGTTGTTCAAACCGCCTGTAGTCAGACTGACAGAGTTGCCTGCTGCCGGAGTGATGGTCACACCGCTACCGTTGGTAACGGTTTTGTTACCCGCCGCATCGGTGGTGGTCACACTGGTTACGTTCAGGTTCGGATTCAACGCCAACTGTGCGCCACCGGCCACGGTAGTGCTAGTAATGTTGCTGTCACCTTTCACGTTGATAGTGTCGCCTAGCTGGTAGTTATTGCTACCGGTAGTTCCACCGAAGTTGATGCCTTTGGCGATGTTGGCCGCATTATTGGCAACGTTTTGGTTCGTAGCATGCAGCTGGCTGCCGTTGACGGCTTCTTTGCTGCCCGCAGCAACAGTACCGTCAGCCACGTTACCCAAAGTCACC
>NZ_JBQCVA010000035.1:0-3662 GCF_051962715.1 Neisseria sp. P0008.S010 | reverse complement strand
CGCCGTTGCCTTTGGTGTATACCACCGGTGTCTGGGCATTCTGCACCACGGTTTGGGCATCTAATGTGTAGGTGTAGCTTTGGTTACCTTGACCGTCCAAATCCTGTTTTACGGTCAAACCATCACCGGCTTTCAGCGTCAGGGTGCTGCCAGGTTTGGCAACAGTGGCAGTAGGAGTACCCTCTACATTGCCGCCGGCATTAATTTTGAAGCCGCTGTTGTTGATGGCGTTGGCAATATCACCCGCTGTCGCCAGTTTGTTGGCATCAGCCGGTGGGTTTACTTTACCGTTGGTTACAGTCAACGGAGTAGTGGCTACGGCTTGAGTAGCAAAATTTGCCACAGCTTTCAACTGCGCAACGTTTACCGCATCAGTATTTTCCGTACCGGCAGCCACATTAATGATTTGGCGGGTCTCATTCTGCGTACCAACCGATACCGCACCCGACGTGCCTTTTACCGTAGACTTAATGTTACTTTGATCAGTACTAGAAGCCGATGTTAGTGCATAAACCTGATTATCGGCTACAGTCGGCGCAGAATTAGTCTGAACCTTAGTCGCATCAATAGCACCTCGAGTTGCCTGAGAGTTGGAGCCCAAAGCAACCGAACCAACTGCTGCTGAAGTGGTAGCACTATTCGCACCAATAGCCACACTATTATTACCTGCAGTATTGGCACTGGAGCCAATAGAGATACTATTTTCTTTAGACGCTACTGCATCTGCACCAATGGCCGTAGAAGCCCTACCACTAGAACGAGCATTAGAACCAATGGCAACTGCCTGTTCCTCTTCAGCGCGGCTAGCACCAAGAGTAACTGCCTGACGACCCGCTGCATAAGCGGAATTACCAATTGCAACTGCGCCCTCGGAATTCGATTGACCAACATCAGATTTTGCTGCAACCTCCGCACTACCAACAGCAACAGAACTGGCTCCAGCTGCTTTCGCATTAATACCTGCTGCCAAAGCTTTGTTGCCGGTTGCACCGTCGTTATTATAGTTATTATCAGCACTTGTGCCATTTACATGATAGAAATGAACGCCGTTTGCACCAGCGGCTGCAATTTGCCCTTGCAAACCCTGAGTAATATGGAACAATTGGCTACCATTGATGGCATCGGTACTATCTGCATTGATCTCACCGGGAGCAACATGTTTGATTTGCCGCTCATTGCCAGCACTGCCGATTGACACTTGGTCACCCTTATCTACGCCAGCAGATCCAGCAAATTTATTAGTACCGCCACCATAAGTAACACTGCCAACAGTCGCACTCTCAACTTTGGAAGCATCAGTGCCGGTTGTACTGCCGACACCCAAAGCTACAGCATTCGCCAAGCTAGCTTTGGAAGCACGGCCCAAAGCTACCGTATCTTCAGCGGTAGCTTTGGATGCTTGTCCTAAAACAGAACCACCCTTAGCAGCCTCTGCCTGATAACCGATTGCAGTTGCATTTTCATCTTGCCCTTTAGCAGCATAACCGAGAGCAACGGTACCCGCTTTGCCTTTTGCTGTACTTGAAAGAGTACCAATCGCAACAGAAAGATCATGTCCTGCTGTTGCACCATTACCCATGGCAATAGACGAGTTAGCACCCTCTGCCAATGCGTTATAGCCGATAGCAATAGAACCAGCACCTTTAGCACCTGACCGATTATAATCATCGCCCACCCCGATAGAGATTGCTGTTGGATTTTTATTTTCATCCGACAACATTGAACCCTTACCCAGACGAATGCTATAAGTTGCACCCACGCCATTAGTGCCCAAGTCGCCCACGCCAATGATGCCACTATTCACATCCAACCGGCCGCCAAGCGACAAATTCTTCGCACCATTATCGGCATCAGTCGCAGCACCGTCCTTTCCATAAAACAAAGTACGATTGGTCTGCGTATTATGATGCTCTATTGCTATACTGGTAGATGAACATGGATTAAAAGCACGTTTAACATTGAAATAATCCAATGTAGGATTAGCACCAGCCGGCACATAACCACCATTGATATACTGAATTTTCTCGCCACGATAAATGGTATACAAACCACCCCAGTTCGTGCTATCTGAAATAACCTGACAAGAAGGATCGGTACCGTCATTGATATAGATACCAGGAGACGCATAAGCAGATGCCGTGCCCATCATATACAGCGTCGCAACGGAGGCGGTCAACGTTGCCACTTTAAAGCCAGCAGTTGACAAGGCCTGCAGGCCGGTTCCCACCACCCCGCTTCGGCTTGATTTCCCATGAGCCTTCGCAATTTCCGCAACCGCAACCCATGTATTTGTTGTTTCATTAAAAACAGTACGATAAACCTTATTCATACCCTATCCTTTCTAAAACGTTTTACAAATCAGATTATGCGCAGACCAATACTCTCTAATCTATGCCGCACAATATTTCAAATTCTCAATAAATTGAATTGGGTAAATTCACAAGCAAATTTCATGCCAAACTTAATTTTAGAATTTGCCTAATGAGCACCTTAAATCCATGCATCTCAAAATTTAGCGAACACAAAAGTGGTTTTTTGCTAAAGAGCTGAATTTTATAAAATCTGATTACAATTTTTTAAGAATATATCCATTATATATATTTTTTTATCCTTTAACTCACTTATACCGTCATTATTTGAACTCAAGCAGATGTTTTTTGTTTGTTTACAACAATTATTAACCAACCCTCGAAAACTGCCCAAATATGTTTCAAAGCGACATTTTCCGCCAATGGCAATATTTGGCATCTTTCCTATACGCATTAAAAATACAGGCCGTCTGAAAATAGTTTTCAGACGGCCTGCTTTATACGATTGAATTAACTGCCGAATACTTTAAACCGCCCCTCCAGCGGTTCGTAAGATTTTTCAGCCGCCGGTGCTTGAACGCCGCCGAACACCAGCTGTGCGCACAATGTCCACGAGGCGGGAATATTCCATTCGCGGGCAACGTCTTGGTCGATTAAGGGGTTGTAATGCTGAAGATTTGCACCGACACCTGCGGCGGACAAGGTCGTCCATACGGCGTATTGGTGCATGGCATCGGCATGCTCGGCCCAAACGGGGAAGTTTTCCGCATAGGCCGGGAATTGTTCTTGCAGGCTTTTTATGATGTTTTGGTCTTCAAAAAATAAAACGGTTCCTGCAGCCGCCTTGAACATGGCCAATTTTTGCGCAGTCGGCTCGAACCGGTCGGCCGGAACGATGGCACGCAGGGCGTTTTCGGCAAATTGCCACAGTTTCTCGTGTTCGGTATCGAAAAGGATGACCACACGGGTGGATTGCGAGTTAAATGATGACGGCGTATGTTTGACTGCATGCTCAACAATTTGTGCGGTTTCAGCAGCCGACAGGGGCAGTTGTTTATTCAAAGCATAAATGGAGCGGCGCGTTTCGGCAGCCTGCTGCAAAATTCGGTATGACATTTTGTCTTCCTTTCGCTTATTGGTACTGGGTATCGGTTTTTGGAAAGCAGCCTGTCCGGCGACCAAGCACCGCTGCCGGCTGCGGAAAAATAGAGGAACTGGAAGTGATTGCTCTAACTCATATTATTATGAAATCTTCCTTATCGGATAAAACGATTTCAATAGACCTCTTGCGAAAATATTCATCCCATCGCATTAACCAGTCCTGCAATCAGATTTACCCTTAACCCGAACCGT
>NZ_JBQCVA010000034.1:0-22965 GCF_051962715.1 Neisseria sp. P0008.S010 | reverse complement strand
CGGTTCGGGTTAAGGGTAAATCTGATTGCAGGACTGGTTAATGCGATGGGATGAATATTTTCGCAAGAGGTCTAATACAAAAGGCCGTCTGAAAACCGATTGTTCAGTTTTCAGACGGCCTTTGGACGTATTCAGATTTCGTCTGCCTGTTCCTGTGCCGCCTTGTATTGCCGCAGCCACTCGATGGCGGCGGCTTTTTCCGTTTCGTTGCCGTATTGCGCGTCGCGCTGGTAGCGGCGGAAGGTTGCCTTTTCCTGAGCCGCCTTGATTTGCGCCTGTTTGAAATGTTCGCGGTTGGACGGTACGCTGCGCTGGGTTTGCTGGGCATTGGCGCGCGCCATGGCCTGCGCAATCAGGTCGGCGGGGTTGAAGGCGGGTTTGGCCGACGGCTGCACGGCGGACGGCGCGGTCGGAACAACCTTTGCGGCGGCGCGGCGGGCGGCTGCTTCCCGTTCGGCACGGTAGGCTTTTTTCTCCGCGTCTTCACGCGCTTTGCGGTTTTCGTGCCGTTCGAAACGCGCTTGCGCATGGGCAGCGGCGGCAAAGCGCGGCGCGGTTTCCCCGCCCGACAGGCTGCGCGATTGCGGCAAATAATCGGCGCCGTTCGGCAGCATGTGGATGCAATCGACGGGGCAGGGGGTGACACACAGGCCGCAGCCGGTACATTCTTCGGCAATCACCGTGTGCATCAGCTTCGACGCGCCCATAATCGCATCAACCGGGCAGGCTCGGATGCAGGCGGTGCAGCCTATGCAGGCTGATTCGTCTATCCATGCCAGGGCTTTGGCTTGGGTTTTGGCGGGCGCAACCGGCGGTTTGCCCAACAGGCCGGCGATGTCCAGCATCACGGTTTCCCCGCCGGGAGCGCACAAATTGACTGCCGCTTCTCCTGCCGCCAACGCGCGCGCATAGGGCAGGCAGCCGTCGTAACCGCATTCGCGGCATTGGGTTTGCGGTAGCAGGCGGTTGATTTGTTCGACGGCGGCAACAGGCATGGCGGGGTACTCGTAACTCGTAAATAAAAGGGGCGTATTTTAACAGATTGATTTGAAAAAATGTTTGCGTTTCTTTTTTGAGAAACATTACTCTATATTAGACAAAAAGTCCTAAAATTTGATTTTAAAATGGATGGTTTGGCATATTTTTAAAAAATTCATTGCTAAAATGTCTAAAAAAAGTATAATCGCCGCTTCTTTGAAGAAAATGCCCGATGACGATTGGACAAAATATGCAACTGAATATCGACCGCTTAATCGCCTATTTCGGCGGTGTAAACGCTCTGGCCGAAGCCTTGAAGCAGCAAGACCCGCAAAATGCCGCCAGCACGGCCGCCATCTACAAATGGCGCACGCGCGGCTCGCTGCCTTTGGCGCAACTGCAAAAGCTGACCGCGCTGGCCGAAGCCCAGGGGCGGCCGTTGGATTTGAACGCCTTTATGCAGCAGCAAACCACCTTGGAGAAAAACACCATGACCACCAGCCAAAACAACCGCGTCATCATATTCGACACCACCATGCGTGACGGTGAACAGTCGCCCGGCGCATCCATGACTAAAGAAGAGAAAATCCGTATTGCCCGCCAGTTGGAAAAAATGGGCGTGGACGTGATTGAAGCGGGCTTTGCCGCCGCCAGCCCGGGAGATTTCGAATCGGTGAACGCGATTGCCAAAATCATCACCAACGCCACCGTCTGCTCGTTGGCGCGTGCCGTTGAAAACGATGTCCGCAAGGCGGGCGAAGCCGTTTCCCCCGCGCCGAAAAAGCGCATCCACACCTTCATCGCCACCAGCCCCATCCACATGGAATACAAGCTGAAAATGAAGCCGCAGCAGGTGATTGATGCGGCGGTGAAAGCGGTGAAAATCGCCAAAGAATATACGGATGATGTGGAATTTTCCGCCGAAGATGCCGTGCGTTCCGATTTGGACTTTTTGGCTAAAATTTTTACGGCGGTGATTGAGGCGGGCGCAACCACCATCAATATTCCCGATACCGTCGGCTACTCCATCCCTTCCGTTTGGTACGAGCGTATCAGCAATATCATCAAAAGCGTGCCCAACAGCGATAAGGTCATCTGGTCCACACACTGCCACAACGACTTGGGCATGGCGGTTGCCAACTCGCTGGCTGCCGTTCAGGCAGGCGTGCGCCAGGTGGAATGCACCATCAACGGTTTGGGCGAACGCGCGGGCAATGCCAGCTTGGAAGAAATTGTGATGGCGTTGAAAGTACGCCACGATTTGTTTGGCTTGGAAACGGGCATCGACACCACGCAAATCGTGCCGGCATCGAAACTGGTGTCCACCATTACCGGCTATCCCGTGCAGCCCAACAAGGCGGTGGTCGGCGCAAACGCCTTCGCGCACGAATCGGGCATCCATCAGGACGGCGTGCTGAAACATCCCGAAACTTATGAAATCATGACTGCCGAATCGGTCGGCTGGGCCACCAACCGCCTGACCTTGGGCAAGTTGTCCGGCCGCAGCGCGTTCCGCAGCAAATTGGCCGAATTGGGCATCGAATTGGAAAGCGAAGAAGCGTTGAATGCCGCGTTTGCCCGCTTCAAAGAACTTGCCGACAAAAAACGGGAAATCTTCGATGAAGACCTGCACGCGCTGGTGTCCGACGAAATGGGCAGCATGAACGCCGAAAGCTACAAATTCATCTCCCAAAAAATCAGCACCGAAACCGGCGAAGAGCCGCGCGCCGACATCGTGTTCAGCATCAAGGGCGAAGAAAAACGCGCTTCCGCCACAGGCTCCGGCCCTGTCGATGCGATTTTTAAAGCGATTGAGAGCGTGGCGCAAAGCGGCGCGACTTTGCAGATTTATTCCGTGAACGCGGTAACGCAGGGCACGGAAAGTCAAGGCGAAACCAGCGTTCGTCTGGCACGCGGCAACCGCGTCGTCAACGGGCAGGGCGCGGATACCGACGTTTTGGCCGCCACGGCCAAAGCCTATCTGGCCGCTTTGAGCAAGCTGGAATTCGGCGAAGAAAAAATGAAGGCGCAAGGTACGGTTTAACGGATTGACGCAAGATGGAGGCCGTCTGAAAGCCGATGTTTTCAGACGGCCTTTTTGGTGGATTGGAAAAGTGGAAACCGAATATGTTTATCACGATGCCGTGCTACTGAAAGCGGCATTGGCGGGCAGGGTGTTCAGCTTGGATGTGTTGCTGTATCCGGTGTATTACCCGGGCGGAAAAGAAGTGCGGCTTGAATTTGAGGGTTGCCGCGATGTTTCCGTGTTCGAGCACTGGCTGCGGCAATATGCCGCCGTTTGTGCCGAGGACGGCGATGACGAATGCGGTTTGAGGGTGGAGGGTTTGGCCATTACCGGCAGGGAGAACGGCCTTTTTACTGCCCGGTTTGCCTGCGATTACCTGCCTGTCTTGCGTTTCAATTTTTCCGTATTGCGGGAGGCCGTCTGAAAGCTTGGGATTCAAGGTTGAAGATCGGACGGGCAATATGCGGCAAATATTGCCTGCCTGTTGTGGGTTGGTTTCTTCATCTATGATGCGAAAAGGCTGACGAGCGGCTGTGGCCGTTTTACGGATGAACTTCAATCTGTCCTATTGCGGCAATCGAAAAGGCCGTCTGAAAATCCCTTTGCGGGGTTTCAGACGGCCTTTTGCCTTATCTGCCTATGGTATTACAGCGGCAGCAGCGGGATAACCAATACGGCCATCAGTGCGGCGATAATACCGTAGAGGAACATCGGAACGACGGTTTTCTTGATAATCGCGCCTTCCGAATTTTTGACGTCCAATACCGAGCACACGGCGATGATGTTGTTGATGCAGACCATGTTGCCCATGGCACCGCCAACCGATTGCAAGGCCAAAATCAGTGTAACCGACAGGCCTGTGTCGATGGCGATTTGCTGCTGAATCGAGCCGAAGGTCAGGTTGGATACGGTGTTGGAACCGGAGAAGAATGCGCCGATCGCACCCAGATAGGATGAGAAGTACACCCAGTGTTGTCCGGCAACGGAAGCAAATTCGCGGCCGATGATTTTCACCATCGAGTTGTCGCCGCCGACCAGCATCAGTTTCACCATAATTAGCGCACCCATCAGGGCCAGCAGCGGTTTTTTGGTTTGGTTGAAAGTGGCGACGTAGAAAGTCCAGGCATCTTTAAATTTGGTTTTGTACAGCACGATGCAGATCCAGACGGTAATTACGAATGGAATCCACGCGGGAACGTACAAGGTTTGGTATTTTTCCGCTACGCCGGAGCCGAAGATGTTGCCGAAGATGATGGTCAGCGATTCGGTAATGGTAATGTCGGACAATCCGGGCAGGGAGAAGGCGAACCAAGGCTCGGTGCTGGTCATCAATCCTTTCAGGCCGATTTGTTTGATGCGCGTTACCACCAGCATGCCGATCAGCATACCCAGCGGTGCCAGTGCTTTGGCCACCGCGCCGAAGGACGGTTTTTCCGCATTCGGGTCTTTCGGGTATTCTTTGCTCAGGCCGATGCCGTGGTTGGCGGCGAATACGGAAATCAACAGGCCGATGGCACCCGCCACCAGCGATGGGAATTCCTCGTTTACCTGTGCCAAGATGACATAAGGGATGGTACAGGAGAGGATAGCAATGTAGATGAAACCGATGTTTTTACGGATTTCCTGCCATGATGTGATGAAGCTCAGGCCGATCAGCGGAATAATGAAGCCGGCGACAAAGTGGATGATGCCGGTTTGTTTGCCGATGGACATGATTTCGTCGTGGCTCAAATTCAGTTGGCCGAAGCCGAACCATGTCGGCGTGCCGACCGCGCCGAACGATACCGGCACGGAGTTCATCACCAAGGTAAAGATGGCGACGCGCAAGGGGTTGAAACCCAGGCTCATCAGGATGGGGGCGGCAATGGCGGCGGGTGTGCCGAAGCCTGACGCACCTTCAATCATAAAGGCAAACGACCAGCCGATAATCATCAGCTGGGCAACAGGGTTGGGGCTGATATTGGCCAACCATTTGCGGATAGTGTCGATACAGCCGGTGGTTTCCATCATGCGGTTGAACATGATGGCGCCGAAAATCACGGTGATCGGTGTGAGGGTGGCGACAAGGCCGGCGGCAACGTTGGCGTTGAGTGCCAAAGCCGGGCTATCGAAATAGAACATTTGGATGAGGTAAATCAGTGCCGCCGTAACGGGCAGTGCGATGTAGGACGGGACGCTGTTTTTCTTCACCATCAGCCAAATCAGCAGCACGATGGGGAAGATGCTTAAAAATAAAGCCATAAATTATCCTTTGCGGACGGGTTGTTGTTGATTTCATATCGCAGTCGATATGCGCTTTGCAGCCTCAGAGCGGTGTCGTGCGGCTGCTTTTCGGACGGCGGATACGGCACGGCGCAGCCTTATCGTATTTGTCTGTCCTCTTCGGACAGGCCGTCTGAAATCCGAACGGTTCGTGCGAACCGTTTTCAGACGGCCTATTGCAGATAACAGGCCGTCTGAAAAATATGGCAAATGAAATTTAATGTATGAATGAAGCAAAGGGGTTTTCTAAACAGGCCGTCTGAAAGCGGTTCAGACGGCCTGTTGTCCTATTTGCCTAACGTTGCTGCTTTTCCTTAATCAGTTCGTGCAGCGTTTTTGCGGCGGGCTTCATCGGTTTGCGGTGATCTGTCCAGCCCAATTGTTTGCCCGGTGTCAGCATACGGAATGTGGTAGCTGCCCAGCCGAAGGCACGATAGGCCTTTTTGCCGCTGAAAATGCCGTTATACGTACGCCAAGCCAGCGTTTCGGCCAAAGTATGCGACGCGCCTTGCCCGCGTATCGGGTGAGCCACTTTTTCGTCGGGCGAGCGTTGGGCTTCTTCGCGCAGGCGGCGCATTTGAGCGGTAATCGGAATTCTTACCGGACAAACTTCGTCACACGCGCCGCACATGGTGCAGGCGGTCGGTAAATCACGAGTGGCATCCAAGCCCAGCAGGTGCGGAGAGATAATTTCGCCGATGGGGCCGGGGTAGGTCGTGCCGTAGGCCGCGCCGCCGATGCGGGTGTAAACCGGGCAGTGGTTCATGCACGCGCCGCAACGGATACATTGCAGGGTACGGCGCATTTGCTCTTCGGCATAGGCCTGACTGCGGCCGTTGTCCAGCAGCACCAAGTGCATTTCCTGCGGGCCGTCGAGTTCGCCGCTGCGGCGCGGGCCGGTAATCATGTTGAAATAGGTCGTAATGTTCTGACCGATGGCCGAACGCGGCAGCAGGCTGTACAAAGGCGGAACGTCCGACAGCTTGGCCACGACTTTTTCAATGCCGGTAATCGCGATATGCACGGGCGGGACGGTAGTGCTCAGGCGGCCGTTGCCCTCGTTTTCGACCAGGCACAGCGTTCCCGTTTCGGCGACGGCGAAATTGACGCCACTCAGGCCGACATCTGCCGTGCGGTATATGTCGCGCAGGGCTTGGCGGGCAAAGCCGGTCAGTTGGTCTACGTCGTCGGTCAGCGGTGTGCCAAGGTTTTGGTGGAACAGTTCGCTGACTTGCTCTTTGGTTTTGTGAATCGCGGGCATCACGATGTGGGTGGGTTTTTCACCCGCCATTTGAACGATGAATTCGCCCAAATCGCTTTCTACCGCTTTCACGCCGTTGTCGGCCAAATAATGGTTCAGCTCGATTTCCTCGCTGACCATGGATTTGCCTTTGACCATCAGTTTGCCGTTGTGCGCGCTGACGATGCCGTGAATGATTTCGCAGGCTTCCGCAGGCGTTTCCGCCCAATGCACTTTCACGCCCAAACGGGTCAGGTTTTCTTCCAGCTGCTCCAATAAGTCGGGCAGGCGGGACAGGGAACGCTGACGGATGTGTTCGCAAAGGGTGCGCAATAATTGCAGTTCTTCTTCGTCCGACAATACGGCCTTGCGTTTGGTCATCAGCATGTCCATGGCCGTGCGCAGGCTTTTGCGCAGGGGTTTGTCGGACAGGGCGTCTTTCGCGTTTTGCTTGAAGGTTTCTGGTTTCGGATGGAAATGTATGGTTTGCGTACTCATGCCGCGTCCTCCAGGTCTGCCGGGTTGATGTGGGGCGGTACGAGTGCGAGTACCACCAAATCGCGCGGGCCGTGCGCGCCGTAGGCTAGGGTCAGTTGGATGTCTGCGGTTTTTGACGGGCCGGATACCAATACGACGTTGGTCGGCATGCCGTCGGCCATTTTTTCCCCGCTCATGGCGTGGTGGAAGGTGTTGTACATTTTTGCCGCATCAAACAGGCAGAAGTGTACCGGCGGAACCAGGCTTTGGCTGCGCGGCTCTTCAACGTCCGGCCACAACATCAGCGTGCCGGTGAGGGCGATGCCGCAGCGGGCGGAGGTAAAGCCTGCGTCGATGTCGGCAAAGTAACTGTCTTTCCAATCTTCAATCGGTTTGCCGAAGGATTTGACTTCGATATCCGAGGCCGTCTGAAAAGCACGTTCGGCGGTTTGGCCGTGCTCGGTCTTCAGGGGCAGCAGGATGTTTTTCAATCCTTTTTCTCCGGCTACGCGGACCATGGTTTGCGGCCAGGTTTCGGGCGTTACCCAGTAGATTTCGGTTTTGACCGCCCGCATGGTTTTCGCCCAGTGTTTCAGGCGTTCGGTTTCGCTGTCCCATTCCTGCGAGGTTTCGCGGTAGTATTCATCTACCTTCGGTTCGATCATCGGGTAGGCGTTGGCCTTTCTCAGTTTGGCCAGGATGTTGTCGCGCGCGCTCATGCTTTGCCCCCCGTGCGTTCCAACAAGAAGGTGGCAATGTGTTTGGGTTTGGGCATGCCGGGTTCGTCTTTGGCGATTTTGCCGCCGATATTCATCATACAGCCCGCATCGGCACTGACGATTTCCACCGCTTCGGTTGCTTTTAAGGAGGCTACTTTGTCGGCCACCATCGCGCCCGAAATGTCAGGCTGCTTGACGGAGAATGTGCCGCCGAAGCCGCAGCATTCGCTTTCATGGTCGTGGACCACGCGTTCGACGTTTTTCAGGCTGTCTATCAGTTTCCAGCCGGTGAGGTGCACGCCCATTTCGCGCCGTGCGCCGCAGGAGGTGTGAACGGCTACTTTGATGTTGTCGCCTTTGTCTTCGGGCGTATAGCCGATATCCAGCAGGAAGTGGGTGAATTCGACCACGCGGTCGGCCACTTTTTGCGCTTGCGATTCATACCGGCTGCCTTTGAATACGTCCGGCCAGTGGTGTTTCATCATGCCGCCGCAGGAACCGGAAGGCACGACTATCGGCCAGTTTTCGGGGAACAGATCCAGTTGGGCTTTGGCGATTTCAAAGGCTTCTTTCGGATGCCCCGATGTGAAGGCGGGTTGGCCGCAGCAGCTTTGCGCCATCGGGAAATGCACGCGGATGCCTTGCTGCTCGATCAGCGTAATCGCATCCATGCCCGCTTCGGGCATGAAAATGTCCAGCAGGCACGTGCCGAAAAAATACACATCGGCAGGTTTGCTTCCGACAGTGGGTTCGGTATTTGTGTTCATGGTTTGGCTTTTGGTTTGTGTTTTGGTAAATTGGTCGGACCAATTTTATTGGAGTAGGGTTACTTTAAGTAATCTTATGTAAGCGGTCAAGTGGCACGTGGTTTTTTATGTTTTTAACCTGATAAAAAAATAAGGTTTTTGCGGAAAATTAAGTAAAATTAACGACAATCAGGCCGTCTGAAAAATCTGTCGGGCGGCCATACGCGGAGGAAGGTGTGATGCAGAAGGAAAAAACGGTCGGCAGGCAGTGTGCCGGAGCACAGATTGCCGATATTCTTGAGGAACGGATTTTGCAGAATATTTATCCGGTGGGCGGGAAGCTACCTCCGGAACGGCAGTTGGCGGAAGAGTTCGGTGTGTCGCGCCAATCGTTGAGGGCGGCTTTGCGGATTTTGTCGGCGCGCGGGATGCTTTATGCGCGGCAGGGGGACGGACATTATGTTTCCGCGCGGGTGAGTCAGGCTTTGCAACTCGGTTGGGAGGAGGTGGCCGGCAGGCACGATATGGCCGACGAGGTATTGGATTTCCGCCGCAGTGTGGAGGGTTTGCTTGCAGGTTTGGCGGCGCAGCGGCGGACGGAAGCGGATTTGCAGCGTCTGCGCTATTGGCTTGCGGAGCTGGAGTCGGCTTACGGGCAGCATGATTCGGAACGGCAGGCGGCGGCCGATGCGGCGTTTCATCAGGTTGTGGCGGAATCGGCACATAATGTGATGTTCACGCGCTTGTCGGAGAGTTTGTTGCGTTTGCTGAAGGGGCATACGCGGCGTAATTTGGCCAATATGTTTGCCGCCAACCGTTACGCGCAGTTGTCGGAACAGCATGAGGCGATTTTCCGCGCCATCGAGAGGCAGGACGCATCGGCGGCGCAACGGGCGGCAGAAGCCCATTTGGATTATGTTCGGCGCAGTTTGCACGATGATGCGGAACGGGCGGCGCGCGAGGCTGTGTCGGCGGCTTTGGCCGAGAATGACGTTCAGGGCGTGTTTGTCGAAACTGTTGCGGGCGGTGGGAAATGATGGAGGCCGTGCGGCAATGTTGCGCCGGCACAGGTTGGCCGGGCTGTTGGGTGGCGTTGTTTTATCCGAACTGAAAGGCAGTAATTTCTAAAGTAGCGGAAACGTCTGCCCAATTGGCTTTATTAGGTTTCAATGTTCTGCGGTTCGCCGTTTGGACGAATATTGGTTAATCCGTTGCGGCTGATTTGCCGGATAATGCGGAAAGGCCGTCTGAAAACTGCTTGGAACAGTTTCCAGACGGCCTTTTTTGATAGTGGCACGGGATTATTTCAAACTTTCCTTCAAGCCTTGTATCTTGTCCTGGAATAAGGTTTCGTCGAGGTTCAGTCCTTGTGCTTTGGCTACCGTGGCGAACTCCTGCATGCCGGCCAAAATATCCTGGCCGCCCGCACGCATATCGTTTTGGGCGGACAGCATTGTACTTTGGCTGTTGAAGTCGGCATTGATTGCGGTTCTCAAGCCATTGCCCATTTTTTCAAAACCTCCGGCCAGTTTGTTTTGGATGGAGCGGCCTTCGTCGCTTTTCAGTTTGAGGGCTTTGAGTTTGGGGGCGACTTTTTCTGTGAGGGCGAGCTGATCGCGCAAAACGCCGCGGACATCTTCTTCATTCTTCGCCTGGCTGATGCGTTGCCGGTATTCGGCTTCCAGATTCGGGTGGAATCCGGCATCTTTCAATGCGCCGGCAATGGAGATTAAGTCGGATTGCTGCGGATTGCCGCAGGCGGCAAGTGCGGCGATGCTGCCGATAATCAGCAGGAAACGGCTGATTGTGCGGGTGATTTGGGAGAGGATTTTATTTTGCATGATGATTTCTTTCTCAGTAAGGATAAGGCGGGGCGTTATTGTAACGGAAGGCTGGAAAAAATACAGGCCGTCTGAAAGAGGATTTTCAGACGGCCTGTTGTCCGTTGATGTTTAACGTCTGGCCAATACGGCTCCGGCGAGGTAGGAACGTATGCCGGCGGTAATCGCGTCGGCGCACTGGCGGCGGAAGACCATGCCGCTGAGTTTGCGCTCTTCTTCCGGATTGGAGAGGAAGGCGGTTTCCACGAGGATGGACGGGATGTCGGGCGCGCGCAGGACGGCGAAGTTGGCCTGATCGATGTCGCCTTTGTGCAACTTGTTGTATTTGCCCAATTCGTTCAGCACTTTTTTGCCCAAAATCGCGCTGTCTTTGTTGGTAACGGTTTGGGTCATGTCGAGGATGGTGCTGTCGATGTCTTTATTGCCGCCGGTTTTGACGCCGCCGATGGCGTCGGCATTGTTTTGCGTTTGCGCGAGGAATTTGGCTGCGGCGCTACTGGCACCTTTGGTGCTGAGGGTGTAAACACCGGTGCCGCGCGCACTGGGGCTGGTGAATGCGTCGGCGTGGATGGAGATGAAAAGGTCGGCGTTCAGTTTGCGCGCTTTGGCCACGCGTACGCCCAGCGGGATGAAAACGTCTTCGTTGCGTGTCATATAGACTTTGTAGCCCATACCTTCCATGCGTTTTTTGGTTTCGCGCGCAATGGAAAGGACGACGTCCTTCTCGCGCAGGCCGCTCTTGCCGATGGCGCCGGGGTCTTCGCCGCCGTGGCCGGGGTCGAGCACGATAATCGGCTGGCGGTGATGCTTGCGGTCGGTTGGCGGAGGGGGCGGGGTATCGTCCGGCGTTTTGGTCGTTTTCGGCGGCTTCGATACTTCGGGGGGCGGCTGCACCGGCGGTGTGCCGCTGCCTGTGCCTTGGTTGCTGATTTTGCCTTTCGAGTAGTCTTCCAACAGTGCCATCAGCGGGTCGTTGGCATCTTGGGCGTGCATCGGGTAGAGGTCGGCCACCAGGCGGTGTTTGAAGTTGGCCACGGGCGCGAGGGTGAAAAGCTGCGGATTGACGTCGGTTTTCAGGTCGATGACGATGCGTACGGTGTCGGCGGTGTTTTGACCGACGCGGATGATGCCGATATAGGGGTCGCTGCGTTGGACTTTGCTGTTGATGCTCTGCAAAACTTCATTAAGCTGTACGCCTTTGAGGTCGAGTACGAGGCGGCGCGGGTTGTCGAGGGTGAAGTAGTTGTATTGCAGCTTTTCCGTCGATTCCAGCGTGATGCGGCTGTAGGCGTTGGCCGGCCAGATGCGGACGGCGACAAACTGCGGGGCGGCTTTGGCAAAAGCCGCCGGTGTAACGGTAAACAGCAGGCCTGCGGCGGCGCTGCGGACTATTTGGCGGCGGGTAAATTTTTTATCCATGCTTCTAAACTTCTCTGGCCGTTTGCGGTTTGTGCGGATAGGGCGGCATTGCGGCCGTTGGCGCAATGCGTCAGGGTGAGTGTTAGGTCGGCGGGCGGGGTGAAGTTTCCGCCTTTTTGCGGCCACTCTATCAGGCAGACGGTGTTGCCGCCGGTCAAATCGTCCAGCCCCGCGTCTTCCCATTCCTCCGGCGCGGAGAAGCGGTAGAGGTCGAAGTGGTGCAGGGTAAAGCGGGGCAGGGGGTAGGATTCGACGATGGCGTAGGTGGGGCTTTTGACCGCACCTTCAAAACCGAGCGCGCGCAGCAGGCTGCGGGTGAAGGTGGTTTTGCCCGCGCCCAATCCGCCTTCGAGCCAAACCGTCAGCGGTGCGGAGAGGCCGTCTGAAAACGCGGCCGCGAAAGCGGCGGTGGCGGTTTCATCCGGCAGGAAAACGGGCGTGTGGGAAACGGACATGTCGGCCTGACCTGAAAAAAGCACGGATTATGCGTCAAACCGTCGCCCTTGCAAACCTTTGAAACGGCAGAAACGGCAAAAATACCCGTATTTCCCGACAAGCGGCAGGCAAACGGCGTGAAAGGCGTTTAGGCACGGAAGCGGTTTGGTATAGAATGCGCGTTTTCTTTTTTCAGACGGCCTCTTTCGGCTGATTGTTATGAATACACCCAACCAACGCCCCATCGGCGTTTTTGATTCCGGCGTCGGCGGCCTGACCAACGTGCGCGCCCTGATGGAACGCCTGCCGCTGGAAAACATTGTTTATTTCGGCGACACCGCCCGCGTGCCCTACGGCGTGAAGTCGCGGGCGACCATCGAAACCTTTACCGCCCAAATCGTCGGCTTCATGCTCGAACACGACGTAAAGGCACTTGTCATCGCCTGTAACACCATCGCGGCCGTGGCCGGGCATAAAGTACGGCAGATGGCGGGCAATATGCCGGTTTTGGACGTAATCAGTGCCGGGGCGCAGGCGGCGTTGGCCACCACGCGCAACAACCACATCGGCGTGATTGCCACCAATACCACGGTAAACAGCAACGCCTACGCGCGCGAAATCCACCGCCGCAATCCCGCCGCGCGCGTGCAATCGCAGGCCTGCCCATTGTTTGTGCCGTTGGTGGAGGAGGGCTGGCTGGATCACGAAGTTACCCGCCTGACCGCGCGGGAATATCTGAAGCCGCTGTTGGCCGAAGACGTGGACACGCTGGTGTTGGGCTGTACCCACTATCCGCTGCTCAAGCCGCTGTTGCAGCAGGAAGCACCGCAGCTGCAACTGGTCGATTCGGCACTGACCACCGCCGAAGCCGTCGCCCAAGCCTTGCAGGCCGAGGGTCTGCTTAACGACGGCACGGGGCAGACCGCCGATTACCGTTTCTATGTCAGCGATATCCCGCTGCGTTTCCAAACCATAGGCGAACGCTTTTTGGGGCGCAGTTTGCAGCAGATTGAAATGGTGTCGCTGGGCTAGGGTTTGAGTTGGCCGCTGCGGTTTCCGCATCCGTTCACTAATAAAAGCGGCAAATTCGAGGTGTCCGACCTTAACTGCGGTTTTTGCCTTGAATTTGCCGCTTTTTAGCCAAAATCCGCTTGAAAACCGGCGGTCAATAACTCTTGGGCTGTTGGTGTTTGTTTGACAAAGAGGCCGTCTGAAAAACCCGTATCGCAGGTTTTCAGACGGCCTCGATTTTGTATTGCGCCTACTGCACTTCAGGCCTCGGGCAGCTTTCGGTGCGCGGTTTGAGTTTCTGATAGGCCTCGCAGGCGCGGTAGAGGTCGGGGTAGAGGTTTTTGAAATACGGCGAGGCGTGGATTTGCTTCGCGTAATAGTTCAGCGAAGAAGGGTAGTAGTGATAGAGTTTTTCCAGCCATTCGGCCGCTTTTTCGGTATTGCCCTCGCGGTATTCGTAGAGGGCGTATTGATAGGCGGTGGCGTAGGGGCGGTGCCGCAGGGCGCGTTTGGCCGCTTCGGCCGCCCAGGGGCGAATTTTCGGATCGAAGGGCGTGCCGCGGCGGGTCAGCGAGAGGTCGGCGTAGTAGGCCAGCAGCGGTTCGGTACGCGCGATGCGTTCCAATCCCGAAACTTTGCGGACGACTTCTTCGGCGGTGTCGGTTTTCACATGGCGGTCGAATTTCACCAAATCGTTGTAGACGAAGCCGAGTTTGACGATGCCGCAGATGATGAGGAAGGCGGAGGCGGCAGGCAGCATGGCTTTGATGCCGTAGCCCGTCCGAATGCGGGTTTCAGACGGCGTGATGCTCATCATGACGGCAAAGGCGGTTAGGAAATAGATGTACCACAACGGGTATTCCAACATGCTGTGGCACAGGCTGACGGTCATCAGCGCGAGCGGCAGCATGCTTTCGGCGGAAGCAGGCCGTCTGAAATACGGCCATATCACCCACAGCGCGCCGCCGAACACCAGCAGCGTGCCGACTAGCCCCATTTCGGCCAACAGCTGCAAAACGATGTTGTGCGAATGGGTAAACAACACACTGATGCCGTTTGGGCTGAAACCGTTGGGGAAACTGCCGGCAAGGAAGCCCTCGAGGGGATAGCTGTCCCAGCCGTGCCCCCACAGCGGCGCATCTTGGAACACGCGCCAGGCGTTGCGCCATTCGAGGTCGCGGGCGGACATGGCGAAAGAGCTGCCCTCCATCCGCTGCAAGGCGGTTTCCACCTGACTGATGCCTAGCCAGCCCAAGACGGCGTTCAGTGAAAACTGCACCGCCACCACCATGCCCAACGCAAACAAAGTAATCAATAGCAGGCGGTTGCCTCCGCGCCCCTGCCGCCACCGCCAAAACAAGGCCAGCAGGCCGACGGCGGCCACATACAGCAAAATCGTGCGCGAATTGACCAAGCCCATCGTGCCCGACAGGAACAGCACCGCCGCTGCGCCGAGCAGGGCGTGCAGGCGGCGTTGCGACCACAACCACGCCGCCGAAAGCAGGCCCCACATCAGGTAATGCCCCAAATGATTGCGCTGGCCGAGCTGGCCGGTAATATTGTTTTTCGCCCCCAAGGCCAGATAACCCGTGAAATGGCTTGTCCAACCCGCATACTGCATCACCGCCACCGCCGCCTGCAGGCAGCCGCCGATCAGCAGAACCCAGGCCAGCGCGGCGGTAACCCGTTCCTGTCCCAGCGAGGCTGTCCAGCCCCGGCAGGCCCATGCCGCCAGCGACAGCACGACGAACGCCCAGGCCGCCATATCGCTCATGCCTAGATAATCCAGCCCCATCACCCGCGCCTGTACATGCCAAAAGGCCGCCAGCAAGAGGAAATACACCGTTCCGCGCGGCGGCAATACATTCAGACGGCCTGTGGCGAAAGTCAGCAGCACCAGCAGCAGCGCGAACACCAGCGAACCGCTTTCCAAATAAAAACTGCTCAAAGGGCCGACGCGCAAAATCGATAAAAACGGCACCGCCGCAATCAGGAAAAAGGCGGACAACAGCCAGGCAAACGCCCACGCGCCGCCCTTGTTGGTCAGGGAAAAATCATCACGCATGAGTACGCTCCCGAATCCGTTTCACATACAGCAGGCAGGAAACGAAATACAGCGAACTGAGCACCACCGCCCCCGCCGCACACCACCGTCCGGCGGGTGTATGGTCAAACAAACGCATCACCGCCTCGGCGAAATACAGCAGAATCATCATGCACGACCACTGAAACGTATACACGCGGCCTTTCAATACCCCCGCCAGCGGCAGGCATAAGGGCAAAGCCTTCAAAGCCAGCCAGGAGCCGCCCTCGCGCAACGGCGCGAACCACAATTCCCAGGCCAGGCACAGCGCAATCAAGGCCGACAGGCTGAACACCGCCAAACGCTGCGGCAGAAGGGCATGATTGGTTTTATCCATTTTTCAAATCTTTATATCCATAACGGTTGCGGACAGGCCGTCTGAAAACCCCGCCTGCGCAGAGGGTGCGGCAGCTGCGTATGCCCGAACGGGGCTTCCGCAGGAGTCGCGCGATTGTTGCGAAAGTTAAAATGAAACTGACGGACGGCGGATTGCAGTCCTGCCGATGGCGGGAAAAGCATGAAACGCAGCGTCCGCAGCGAGGCGCGCATTATAGGCTAAGGCCGTCTGAAAACGAAGCATCTGCAGCGGGGCGCAGTTCGGGGCGGGCAAGGTTGCTGCGCCTTCTGCGCAGGCGGGGTTTTCAGACGGCCTGTTTCAATTCCCGCCATGCAGCAGGTATAATGCGGCCTATTTTCAACTAAGGCCGTCTGAAACCTTTGCCGAACATTGTGCGCGCACAAGATTGGGCAAAGGTTTTATTCGGAAAAACGACCGCGCCGCCCGTCGGCGTTCCGGCGTATGGAAACCCCGCTTCCCGGCTTGAGCCGCGGTTTGGCCTTGCCGCCGCGTTTCCCGCCGAAGCAGTGTTTCAGGCGGCCTGCTTCACGGAATCCCTATGCTGAAAAAACTTTGGCGCAAAGTGGCGGGCAAACCCGCCGCCGAAGCCGTCAAAACCGTCCTGCCGTTCGAGCGGCACGGCTTTACCGCCGACCACATCAGCTTCGCCGCCGAAAAAGTCGTCTCACGCCTGCAACAGGCCGGCTATGAAGCCTATGTGGTCGGCGGTGCAGTGCGCGACCTCCTGATCGGCGCGGAACCGAAAGACTTCGACGTCGCCACCAATGCCACGCCCGAAGAAGTCCGCGCCGTCTTCCGCCGCAGCCGCATCATCGGCCGCCGCTTCCGCATCGTCCACGTCATGGTGGGGCCCGAAACCATCGAAGTCACCACCTTCCGCGGCGGTGGCAAAGCAGTGCAGAACGAGCAGGGTCGGATTATGAAGGACAACACCTACGGCACGCTGGCCGAAGACGCGGGTCGGCGCGACTTCACCTGCAACGCCCTCTATTTCGACCCCGTGAAAGGCGAAATCATCGATTTCCACAACGGCATCGAAGATGTCAAAGCCCGCAGGCTGGTGATGATAGGCGACCCGGCCGAACGTTATCAGGAAGACCCCGTCCGCATCCTGCGCGCCGTCCGACTGGCGGGCAAACTCGGCTTTACGGTGGAAGAACGCACCGCCGCGTCGATTGCCAAATACGCAGGCCGTCTGAAAGAAGAGCCGCCCGCCCGCCTGTTTGACGAAATCATGAAACTCCTCTTTTCAGGCTACGCCCGCCGCTGCCTCGACCAGTTTCACACATTGGGCATAGACACCCCCATCCACCCGCTGCTCGACGCATTGCAGCAGGCATCGCGCAGCGGCAGGCCGAACATGGTAACCGCCTCCCTGAAAAACACCGACGAACGCCTGCGCGCCGACAAATCCGTTTCCGTCGGCTTCGTCCTCGCCGCCCTGATGTGGGAACCGCTCAACGGCTATTGGCAAAAACGCATGGAACGCGGCGAAAAAGCCGCCCCCGCCCTGACGGAAGCCATTGCCGAACTGCGCGAAACCATGGAAAAAGGCTGGGGCGTGCCGCAAAAATACGCCGCCACCATGCGCGAAATCTGGGTATTGCAGCCCCAGTTCGACAGCCGCCGCGGCGCACGGCCGCACCGACTGCTGGCGCAGGCACGGTTCCGCGCCGCCTACGACTTCCTCATGCTGCGCGCCCAGCTCGGCCAAGCCGCCCGCGAACTGGCCGACTGGTGGACGACATTCCAACATGCCGACGAAACCGAACGTGCCGCCATGACCGCCGCCGCCCCGCAAAACCCGCACGAAGGCACGAAAAAACGCCGCCGCCCGCGCAAACGCAAAAAAAGCGGCAACGCCGCCGCCGAAGCCTGACTTCGGCCGACAGACAAAGGCCGTCTGAAAACCGATTTTCCGCAAACTGTCTTTCAGACGGCCTCAAATACCCTTCCAACCGATTAACCTTATTTACAGGAAACCCAAAATGGCAGCCTACAACATCCAAAAAGTCCTGTCCGTACACCACTGGACGGACGCCTATTTCACCTTCACCTGCACCCGCGACGAATCCCTGCGTTTTGAAAACGGCCAGTTCGTCATGGTCGGTCTGATGGTGGACGGCAAACCGCTGATGCGCGCATACAGCGTCGCCAGCGCGAACTACGAAGAACACCTCGAATTTTTCAGCATCAAAGTGCAGGACGGCCCCCTGACCAGCCGCCTGCAACACCTCAAAGTCGGCGACGAAGTCCTCATCAGCAAAAAGCCCACCGGCACACTGGTAGCCGGCGACCTCAATCCCGGCAAACACCTCTACCTGCTTTCCACAGGCACAGGCATCGCCCCCTTCTTGGCCATTACCAAAGACCCCGAAATCTACGACATGTTTGAAAAAGTGATTTTGGTGCACGGCGTGCGGTACAAAAAAGATTTGGCCTATTACGACCGCTTCACCAAAGAATTGCCGAACGACGAATACCTGGGCGAAATGATCCGTGAAAAACTGATTTACTACCCCATTGTTTCCCGCGAAGACTACGAACACCACGGCCGCCTGACCGACCTAATGGAAAGCGGCAAGATGTTTGAAGACATCGGCCTGCCCAAAATCAACCCGCAGGACGACCGCGCCATGCTGTGCGGCAGCCCCGCAATGCTGAAAGACACCCGCCGCGTATTGAACGATTTCGGCCTGGTCGAATCGCCCAAAGTCGGCGTGCGCGGCGATTTCCTGATTGAACGCGCGTTCGTCGATCAGTAAGCCGCCTCAGCCGTATAGGCCGTCTGAAAAAACGCCGCCCCGAAACCGCATTCCGGCTTCGGGGCGTTTGTATTGCAAAAACAACGCACACAATACTGTTAATTCCCGCCGCCGCCAAACAGAATGCATGTATAGTGAATTAAATTTAAACCAGTACAGTGTTGGCTCGCCTTGCCGTGCTATTTGTACTGTCTGCGGCTCGCCGCCTTGTCCTGATTTAAATTTAATCCACTATATAACGATAACATTTGTTTACGCTATTTTTCCTCAATCGGGCGAAAGGCAAACAAAGGGCTGACTATAATGTAAGCAATTCCGGCACCTGCCGTGTTTCCACGAAAGGACGAAACAATGACCATGAAACCACTTATGGCAGTATTACTCGCCGCCAGCCTCTCCTTCCCCGCCATCGGCGCGGAAGCGCGGGGTACGGCAAACCAGAAGAAAGCCACCCTTGCCGGCGCGGCGGCAGGCGCGGTCGTAGGCGGCCTGCTGGGTAACGACGGACAAAGCGCGATTATCGGCGCAGTGGCGGGCGGATTGGCGGGCAACGCCTATGCCTACCACAATAAAAAAATGAACCAAAAAGACGGCGACATCGCTTGGCGCGACCAACGTTACCGCGAAGCCCGCCGCTATGGTTACGATTACGGCGACCCTTACTACCGCGAGGCGCGTTATAAAAAGGGCAAACACCACTATCATCGCAAATACCGAGACTGGGATGATGATTACGATGATTGGGACGATTACGACGACGATTAAATCCGCCGTGTAAATATCTGAAGAAAGGCCGTCTGAAATATATTTTCAGACGGCCTTTTGTGTGCCGGAAAACCCTGTCAGGCCGGCTCCGCCATTTCCAACGCCTGCTTGATGTCCACGGCGACGACGCGCGAGACGCCTTTTTCCTGCATGGTTACGCCGACCAGCTGCTCCGCCATTTCCATGGTCAGGCGGTTGTGGGAGATGTAGAGGAACTGGGTTTGTGCCGACATTTCTTTGACCAGGTTGCAGAAACGCGAGGTGTTGGCGTCGTCCAGCGGGGCGTCGACTTCGTCCAGAAGGCAGAAGGGGGCGGGGTTGAGGCTGAACAGGGCGAACACGAGGCTCATGGCGGTGAGGGCTTTTTCGCCGCCGGAGAGGAGGTGGATGGTGCTGTTTTTCTTGCCGGGCGGGCGCGCCATGATGGACACGCCGGCGGTCAGGAGGTCGTCGCCTATCATTTTGAGGGTGGCTTCGCCGCCGCCGAACAGGGTCGGGAAGAAGGTTTGGACTTTGCCGTTGACGGCGTCGAAGGTTTCTTTGAAACGCGCTTTGGTTTTGTCGTCGATTTGGGCGATGGCTTCTTCCAAAAGGGTGATGGCGGCCTGCACGTCTTCGCTCTGGCTGCGGTAGTAGCCGTCGCGTTCGCGCGCTTCTTCGAGTTCTTGCAGGGCGGCGAGGTTGACGGCGCCGAGGGCTTCGATTTGCTGGGTGAGGCTGCCGATGCTGCTGTTCAACACTTTCGGCGATTCTTTCGCCAACGCTTCGAGCGCATCCAAATCGGCGGCGCGTTCGGTCAGGTTTTGATGGTAGCGTTTGGCGTTGATCAGGGCTTCCTGCTGCTGCAACAGGGCGGTTTGGGTGGCGGCCTGAAGCTGCGGCAGCTTGGTTTGCAGGGTTTGTACGCGGGCGTATTGCTCCCTGCCCTGCTCCTGAATCTGCGCGAGTTTTTCCTGCACGGCGATGTATTCTTCGTCCAGCGTGTGCACGGCTTCGGTCAGCTCGTCGAGCTTGATGTGCTGCTCGTCGTTTTGGAACTCGGTTTCATAGGCGAGGGCAAGCTCTTGTTGGCGTTCCTGCCAGTCCAGGGTTTGCTGTTCGAGCCGGGCGATTTGCTGCTGGTAGTTTTGTTTTTGCTGGTTGAGTTTGTGGACGGCGACTTCGGCCAGCCCGTATTGGCGGTTGGCTTCCAACAGGGCAAGCTGCGCCTGTTTCAGACGGCCTTGCTGCTCTTGGCGGCTGTGCGCGGTGGTTTGCTGCTGGTGTTCGAGTTCGGCGGCGGCTTCCTGCAAAGTAACGATGTCGTCTGAAAGACCGTCGGACGTGTGTTGCAACACGGTCTGCTCTTCCGCCAACTGCGCCAGTTCGCGCTCGATGTGTTCGCGGCGGATTTGCCCTTGGTTGGTGCGCGCCAGAAGTTCGGCGGCGCGTTGCTGCGCCTGGCTGTATTGGCGCGTGTGCTGCTGTTGCTGCTGCATCAGGTTTTTATGTTGCACTTCGGACGAGCGCACGGCGGCTTCCGTCTGTTTGAACGCGGCTTCGGCGGCGGAGAGTTCGGGGGCAAGTTTTTCCAGTTCGGACGCGATACCGTCGAGGCGCGCTTTTTGGGCAATCAGGCTTTCCTGCGCGGGTTTGGCATAGAGCAGGACGCTGACTTTGTCGACCTGATGGCCTTCGGGCGTAAGCCAGATTTGGTGTGCGCCCAAATCGCTTTGATGCGCGAGGGCGTAGCTCAAATCGGGCGCGCACAATACGCCGTCGAGCCAGTGGTGCAACGCCGTCTGAAACGGCGGCTGCGCTTGGATTTGGTTCAGCAATGCCTGTACGGGCAGGGATTTTTTGATGCCGCCGGAGAGGTCGTCTGAAAGCCATGCCGCCTGTCCCTGCGGCAAAGGTGCGGGCGGCACGAAGCCGTGCGGCACGCTACGGGCGTGCAGGCGTTCGGCAAGAATGACGGACAAGGCGTGCTGCCACTCGGCGGGCGCGGTGATGTGTTGCCACAGTTGCGGCGCGGCGGCGTAGTCGGTTGCCTGCCAGAAGTCGGCGGCTTCCTGCTGTTGCGACAGGATTTGCGACAACGCCTGCTGCTGCGCCTGCAAGGTGATGTGTTGCTGCTTCAGGCTTTGGAAGCGGCTCGAGGTCGTCTGAAACGCCTCGCGGGCGGCGTGTAAGGCTTCTTCGGCAGCAATGATTTGTTCTTCGTAATGCTCTTGCTGGCTTTGCAACAAGGCGGCGGCTTCCTGCGCGGCGGCGGTTTCGGCTTCGTCAGGCAGGTTCAGGGCTTGGTTTTCCTGTTTCAGACGACCTTTGCGCTCTTCGTGCTTGGCAACAGTTTGTCCGGCATGGGCAAGCTGCTGCTGCTTCAACGCCAGTTCGCGGCGGATACGGTTTGCCTCGTCCTGCTGGGTTTGGAAGGCGGCGTTGAGCGTGGCTTGGGCTTCTTCCAATTCGGGCAGACGCTCTTCGTGTTCGGCAACCTGCATCGCCCATTCCGCCAACTCGGTTTGCTTTTCTTCGGCCTGCAACTCGTTTTCTTCAAGCTGTACGCGGATTTGCTGCTGCTCCTGATGGATGCGCTGCATCTGCGCCTGCGCCGCCTGTTTGTCGCGTTCGATGCGTTGGTGCAGGTTTTGCTGATGGCGGATTTGCTCTTCCAAACGGGCAATCTGCTCGCGCAACACGCTGCGTTTGTTGCTCAATTCGTGCACCGCCTGTTGCTGCGACTGTTCGGCGGTCTGCAAGGCGTGTACTTCGTCGTTTAACGCCTGAACCTGCGCGGCGGTTTCGTCCTGCTGCGCCTGCAAAGACTGATGCTGCGCGGTCGCCTTGTCGGCGGCGGCAAGAGATTGCTGCCATTGGGCGTAATCGAGCAAATCCTGTTGCTGGTTCAACTGCGCGGTCAGGGATTTGTAGCGTTCGGCAGTTTCCGCCTGTTTTTCCAGCTTTTCCACCTGACGCGCCAACTCGTTCTGCAAATCGCCCAAACGCTGCAAATGCTCGCGCGTGTCTTTCAGACGGCCTTCCGTCTCCTTGCGGCGTTCCTTATATTTGGACACGCCCGCCGCCTCCTCGATATAGGCGCGCAACTCCTCCGGCCGCGCTTCAATGATGCGCGAAATCATCCCCTGCTCGATAACGGCATAACCGCGCGCGCCCACGCCCGTACCCAGAAACAAATCAGTAATGTCGCGGCGGCGCACGGTCTGATTGTTGATGAAATAAGTCGATTCGCCCTGACGCGTCAGCTGCCGCTTGATGCTCACCTCGGCATACTGTCCCCACGCCCCCTGCAAACTGTGGTCGCTGTTGTCAAACACCAGCTCCACCGAAGCCCTCGGCGCAGGACGGCGCGTCGCCGCACCGTTAAAAATCACGTCCTGCATACTCTCGCCGCGAAGCTGCTTCGCCGAAGCCTCACCCAACACCCAGCGCACCGCGTCAATCACATTCGACTTGCCGCAGCCGTTCGGCCCGATAACCGCAACAAGCTGCCCCGGAACATGAATCGTGGTCGGGTCGGTAAAAGATTTGAAGCCGGAGAGTTTGATGTGGGTCAGGCGCATGGGACAAGGACGGGGAGAAAAGCGGAGTATTCTAAATGAAAACAAAAAATCTGTCAGATAACAGGAGTTTCGAGTGTTGAGTCTGGAGGTTGGATAATATGGTAATAATATTATGAAGAATTTTTACAGAATAATCGGTTGTCTGTAAGAAACTGTTGGTTAGTTTGGAGAGATATTGTAAGAACCGGTAGCGTTGTTTATATTAGACCTCTTGCGAAAATATTCATCCCATCGCATTAACCAGTCCTGCAATCAGATTTACCCTTAACCCGAACCG
>NZ_JBQCVA010000033.1:0-23197 GCF_051962715.1 Neisseria sp. P0008.S010 | reverse complement strand
ACGGCTAAGTAGGGATGGCCGATTCGGTTCGGTGGATAGGCCGCGCTCTTGTAAAAGGGGGCGGCCTTTGGCTTTTATGGTTATACCTGCGGCAGATGCTTTCTAGGGAGGGAGCAATATATGATGAGGCCGTCTGAAAGATTGAATCTGCTTCCAGACGGCGTTTTAGATTATGGTTGTTTAACAGGTAACTGAAGAATTTAATGTGATCACCAGCTTGTAGCTAAGCAGCGAGCTTCGCCTAGTCGTTCGGGCGTGCCTACATCCAGCCAGAGGCCGTCGTGGTGGCAACCGCGCACTTGTCCGGCAGCCATGGCTTCGCGCAACAAAGGGGCGAGTTTGGCTGCACGGCGCGGTGCGGTTTCGGCGAACAGTTCACTTTTGTAAAGGCCGCAACCGCTGAAGGTCAGGCGTTCGCCGTCGCCTTCGGATCGGATCAGGCCGTTTGAAAGTAGGGAGAAGTCACCAGCGGGGTTGTGCGGTGGATTTGTGGTTAGCCAAAGGTAAGCTAGGCCGTTTGAAAGCAGGGTTTCGCTTTGATGGACGGCGTCGGAGAAATCGATGTTGGTAAGTATGTCGCCGTTGATGACGAGGAAGGGATCACTGCCGAGCAGCGGCAGGGCGGTGGCGATACCGCCGGCGGTTTCCAGTCCTTGGCCGCCTTCGGCAGAGTAGGTAATGTGCACGCCATAGGTTGTGCCGTTGCCGAGGGTGTCTTCGATTTGTTGTCCGAGCCAGGCATGGTTGATGACGATTTCTCGGATACCGGCGGCGGCAAGGCGGCGTAGGTGCCAACCGATTAGGGGTTCACGGCCAACTTGGAGCAGGGGCTTGGGTGTGGTGTCTGTGAGTGGGCGCATTCGTTCGCCGCGTCCGGCTGCAAGTATCATGGCTTTCATGTTTTTCCTTTTGATATGTTTGAGTCCGTCTGAAAACTTTTCAGACGGCCTGCGTTTATTTGCCGATGCAGAAGCGCGAGAAAATCACGCCCAGCAAATCGTCGGCGGTGAATTCACCGGTGATGGCGTTGCAGGCGTTTTGGGCGAGGCGTAGGTGTTCGGCAAGGAGTTCGGGTTGATCGTCGAGGTAGGGAACCGCGTATTCGAGTTCCATTTCGGCAATTTTCAGGGCGTTGAGGTGACGGCTGCGGGCGAGGAACAGGCTTTCGCTTTCGCCCTGCCAGCCGACTTCCTGCAACAGCGCGTGTTTGAGCAGGTCGAGACCCGCGCCGGTTTTGGCGGAAAGTTTGATCAGAGTATCCGCACCACAGGCACGCTGCAGTCCGTCTGAAAGGGAGGGTGCTTCGCCTGAAAGATCAATTTTATTGTGGATTTCGATTTTTTTCAGGCTGGCCGGCAATTGTTTCAGGATATCTTGGGTTTTCCGGTTAAGGCCTTCGGCAGGGTCAATCAGAATCAGGGCGACATCGGCTTCGGAGACGGCTTTGCGGCTGCGCTCGATGCCGATTTGTTCGACCACGTCGTCGGTTTCGCGCAGGCCGGCAGTGTCGATGATGTGGACGGGCACGCCGTCGAGGGTGATTTGTTCGCGCACGGTGTCGCGGGTGGTGCCGGCGATGTCGGTTACGATGGCGATGTCGTCGCCCGCCAAGGCGTTGAGCAGGCTGGATTTGCCGACGTTGGGCGCGCCGACGAGAACGACGTTCATGCCTTCGCGCAAAATCGCGCCTTGTTCCGCACTGGCAAGCACGGTTTTCAGACGGCCTTGCAGGGCTTGGAGCTTGCCGCGCGCGTCGGCAGCTTCGAGAAAGTCGATGTCTTCTTCGGGGAAGTCCAGCGTGGCTTCGACCAGCATCCGCAGGGTAATGAGGTCGTCCACCAGTTCGTGTATGTGTCGGGAAAACGCGCCCTTGAGCGAACGCAACGCCATGCGTGCGGCGGACTTGCTGGAGGCGTCGATGAGGTCGGCGACGCTTTCGGCTTGGGCAAGGTCGAGTTTGTTGTTGAGGAAGGCGCGTTTGGTAAATTCGCCCGGCTCCGCCATACGCGCGCCCAGCTCGAGGCAGCGCGAGAGCAGCATGTCCATTACCACAGGGCCGCCGTGTCCCTGCAATTCAATCACGTCTTCGCCGGTAAAGCTGGCGGGGGCGGCGAAGTAGAGCAGGATGCCGTTGTCTATCGGCTGCCCGTCGCCGCCGAGAAAGTCGGTGTAAAGCGCAGTGCGCGGTTTGGGCGTTTTGCCGCCGCTGAGGGTTTGCGCCAAAGACAGCAGGTTTTTGCCGGAAAGGCGGATAACGCCGACGCCGCCGCGTCCGGGTGCGGTGGCGATGGCGGCGATGGTGGGTTGGGATGCGGACATATGCGGTTCCGTTTCTGGGTTGGCGGAAGAGAGGCCGTCTGAAAGCGCGGCTTCAACAAAGTTTGCAAAGGAAGCAGGGGTTCTGCCAAACTTATGCTGCATTCAAATCAAATTCAGTATTTCAATCCCCGTCTTGCCCGTTGTGCGGAACAGGCAAGGCAGGTATCTTCATTTTCACCGGTCATAGCATACGGCTTTATCGGGAAGCAGGAGGCTTTTTTTCAGACGGCCTACCAGCCGACGTTTACGCCGTATTCGCCCAACAGGTTTTGCAGTTGTTCGAACAGTGCGGCATCGGCGTTTATCTGCCAGCGGCGTTGCAAATCCAGCTCGCCTTCGGCAGTGTCGTTGCGGTAACGGACGCGCAGGGGGATACCTTCGCGGCCGCTGCTCCGGTATTGCGCCAGCAGGTTCAGCAGGGATTCGATGTCGTGTTCCGGACGGCAGGTCAGGGTGAGGTTGCGGGCGAATTTTTCCCGCGCCTGCGGCAGTGTCATGACGCTGTTGGCATTGATGCGCAGCTCGCCGCCGTTGTAGTCGTTGCGGCTGATGCGGCATTCCATAATCAGAACCTGGTCTGTTTTCAGGATGTTTTTGGATTGTTCCAATAATTCACCTGCGACGATTGCTTCTGCCGAACCTTCGGTGTCTTCCAATCGGACGAAGGCCAGTTTGCCGTTTTTGCCCATGATGGTGCGGATGGCGGTGGCGAATCCGGCCACACGAACGCTGTCCTGCGGTTTGAGTTTCGACAGTTTTTGCGGCGCGAAGCGGCGGATTTCTTCGGCGTAAGGGCCGAAAGGGTGGCCGGAAAAGTAAAAGCCGATGACGCTTTTTTCTTCCGCCAGTTTCACCGCGTCGCCCCACGGCGCGGTTTCTGCCATTTCTATCACGCCGATGGCATCTTCCGCAAAGTCAAACAGGCCGCCTTGGTTGGCATTGGCCGCCTGTTGTTCGGCGTTGCCGATGGCGAGGTCGATGTTGGCCAACAGCATGGCGCGGTTGGGATTGATGCCGTCGAACGCGCCGGCCTTAATCAGCGATTCCAGCGTGCGCTTGTTCATGTGTTCTTTGCCCACCCGTTCGCAAAAATCGAACAGGTCGCGGAAGCGGCCGTCCTGCCGTGCTTCAACGATGCTTTGTACCGCGCCTTCGCCCACGCCTTTGACTGCACCCAACGCGTAGCGGATATGGCGTTTGCCGTCGGGGGTAAAGAGGTAGTCTGATTCGTTGATGTCGGGCGGCAGGAAGGTGATGCCGTTGGCCAGCGCGTCTTCGTAAAACAATTTGAGCTGGTCAGTGTCGGTCAGCTCGCTGGACATGGTCGCCGCCATAAATTCGGCGGGGTAATGGGCTTTGAGCCATGCGGTCTGGTAGGAAATCAGGGCGTAGGCGGCGGCGTGGGATTTGTTGAAACCGTAGCCGGCGAATTTTTCCATGTAGTTGAAGATTTCGTCGGATTTTTCGCGCGAAATGCCTTGTTTCGCCGCGCCTTCGGCGAAAATTTCGCGGTGTTTCACCATTTCTTCGGGCTTTTTCTTACCCATGGCGCGACGCAGCAGGTCCGCACCGCCGAGCGAGTAACCGCCGATAATCTGCGCCGCCTGCATCACTTGTTCCTGATACACCATAATCCCGTAGGTCGGCGCGAGGATGCCTTCCAGCAGCGGGTGGATGTATTGGAATTCCTGACCCTTCATGCGCGCGACGAAGTCGGGGATGTTGTCCATCGGGCCGGGGCGGTAGAGCGATACGAAGGCGATGAGTTCCTCAAACTTGGTCGTGTGCGCCGTTTTCAGCATTTTTTTCATGCCGGTCGATTCGAACTGGAATACGGCGGTGGTGTTCGCGTCGCGGAAGATTTTGTAGGCGGCCTGGTCGTCAAGCGGGATTTTGCCGACATCGACAATATCGCCGGTGGTGTTTTTGATGTTGTTCTGCGCCATTTCGATAATGGTCAGGTTGCGCAGGCCCAAAAAGTCGAACTTCACCAAACCGACGTCTTCCACGTCGCCCTTGTCGTACATCGATACGGGCGAGGCGGATTCGTCCGCCTGATACACGGGGCTGTAATCGGAAATCTTGCCCGGCGCAATCAACACGCCGCCCGCGTGCATACCCAGACCGCGCGTCAAATCTTCCAGCTTTTTCGCCAGCGTAATCAGTTCGTCCGCTTCTTCCGCTTCAATCAATTCCTGAATCTGCGGCTCCGCCTTCATGGCATCGTCCAAACCCAAAGGTTTGTTGGCTTCCAGCGGAATCAGCTTCGACAGTTTGTCGCACAGGGTAAACGGCAGTTCCAGCACGCGCCCTACGTCGCGGATCACCGCTTTGGACGACATCGTGCCGAAGGTCACAATCTGGCTCACTGCCTGCGCGCCGTATTTATCGCGCACATACTCAATCACGCGACCGCGGTTGCTTTGGCAAAAGTCCACGTCGAAGTCGGGCATGGAAACGCGTTCGGGGTTCAAGAAACGTTCGAACAGCAGCGCGTATTTGAGCGGGTCGAGGTCGGTAATCTTCAGCGAATATGCCACCAGCGAGCCCGCGCCCGAACCGCGTCCCGGCCCCACCGGACAACCGTGCGTTTTTGCCCAGTTGATAAAGTCTTGTACGATAAGGAAATAGCCGGGGAATTTCATCTGGATGATGATGTTCAGCTCAAAATCCAGCCGCTCCTGATATTCTGGCATTTTCGCCGCCCGCTCCGCCTCGTCGGGATAAAGCTGAACCATGCGTTCCTGCAAGCCCTCGTTTGAGAGCTTCACCAGATAATCATCCAGCGACAGGCCGTCGGGCGTCGGGAACAGGGGCAGGAAGTTTTTGCCCAGCGTGATATGGATATTGCAGCGTTTGGCAATTTCCACCGTGTTTTCCAAGGCTTCAGGCAAGTCGGCGAAACGTTCCGCCATTGTTTCTGCACCGACAAAATATTGGCTCGGGGAAAATTCGCGCGGACGTTTGCGGTCGGCCAGCGTCCAGCCTTCGGCAATGCACACCCGTGCTTCGTGCGCGAGGAAGTCGTCAGGTTCGAGGAACTGGGTCGGGTGCGTGGCCACCACGGGCAGGTTCAGCTTCCGCGCCAAGGCCGTGCTGCCTGCCACCGAACGCTCCCACTCCGGTTTTTCGGGCAGGCGTTGCAGTTCGAGGTAGAAAGCGTTTGGAAACAGGGCGGCATATTTTTCCGCCGCCGCTTCGGCTGCCGCTTCGTGGCCGTTCATCAGATTGAGGCCGACTTCGCCGTAATGCGCCCCCGACAGGCAGATCAAGCCTTCGTTGTCGCCTTCGCCCAACCATGCCTGTTTCAACTGCGGCAGGCGGCCTTCTTCCTGACAGGTGAAGGCGCGGGTAAGCAGTTCGCTCAAGCGCAGATAGCCGTTGTGGTTTTTAACCAGCAAAAGGGCGCGGAAGGGTGTGTCGGGGCGGTCGGGATTTTCGATACGCACGTCTGCGCCAATGACGGGTTTGATGCCCGCTCCGCGGCAGGCTTTGTAGAATTTCACCAGGCCGAACCCGTTCATCAGGTCGCTTATGCCGAGTGCGGGCAAGCCTTCCGCCAAGGCTTTTTTTATCAAGGCCTTCAGGCGCACCGTGCCGTCGGTGATGGAGTATTCGGAATGCAGGCGCAGCGGGATGTAAACGGGATCGGACATGGCAGGGACTTTGCGGAAAGGTTTCAGACGGCCTCCGGCGGGGCGGTCGGGCGGAACAAATACAGGGCGTATTGTAACAGAGAGGCCGTCTGAACATGCGGAAACACATTTTCAGACGGCCTTTTTGCCCGGCAACGGCGTTTCAGCTTTTCGGGGCGCAAAAGAAAGAATACAGCAGCCGTACGGTGTCGTTTACCCGTGTGTCGGCAATGTAATACTGCCGCTCCCGGTGGTTGGCCTCGCAGGACACCAGCCCGGCTTCGCGCAGCAGTGCCAATTGGCTGGACATCGCCGCCTGCGGCAGTCCGACCGCTTCGGCCAGCTCGGTTACGTTGTGCGGCCGCTCATGCAGTTTGCATAACACGGCCAGACGGTTCGGATTGGCCAGCAGTTTCAGAAAAGCGGCGGCTTCTTCGTAGGGCGGTTGGTCGGCAGAGTCGGTCATATCGGTTTCTCGGCAAACGGGGGGAGGGGCGGCATTGTCGGCGATAACGGCTCCGTCGGCAACTTTCAGACGGCCTCCCCTGCCGTTTAACGGTTCCACGGCATTTTGGCCAACAGTCGCGCCATGCCGCAGAATCCGGTCAGCCCGGCCGTCAACAGGCCTGCGCCGACTGCCGCGTTTATCAGGTAAAACCACGGCGACACCAGCCAACCCGCCATCACGCCGAACAGAATCAGCCCGCCGGCAATGGTTTGCACCTGCCGCATGATATCGGGCGCGGCACGGTCGGCTTCGACGGGCAGCCCGGCGGCTTTCCATGCCTGCAAACCGCCTTCGAGGATATAGCACTCGCGCCCTCGGCCGAGCTCCGCCAACACCGCTTCCGCCATTGCCGTGCGTTTGCCGCCCAAACAATAAAAAATCACGCAGGGTGCGGCGTTGTCGGGCAGTTTGCCTCGATGCTGCTCCGGCGACAGGGACAATGCGCCGCTGATATGCCCGCCACGATATTCCGCCCGGCTGCGGATGTCCGCCGCCAACGCGCCTTCGCGGATTTTGGCTGCCGCTTCGGCAGGGGCGATTAGCGGGAGTCGTCCGTCCTTGTTCATGGTTGGCCTTCTTTATTTTTTGTCAATTCGGCAGGTATTGATGCCCAATAAGCTGTACAGCACGCAGCTCCCCATCAGCGCGGTGGCCAGCGGCACGATACCCAGCCATCCCCACCAGCCGATTTGTCCCGTGGCGGATGCCGCAATCAATGCCACACCGACAACGATGCGGATAATGCGGTCTAAATTACCCAAATTCCGTTTCATTTTATTGCTCCTTGTCTGAGGATGAGTTACCTAAAAATAAATACATATAATAAAAACCACATATAATAAATAATATATCCCTAAGCAGGCTTTGTCAAACGGTTTGCAGCGGTTTGGGTTTTGCAGAAGTGCTCCGCGTACGATTTAATGCCGTAGGAATCTGTCTTCCCAACGAAATTTTTGCTTTCAGACGGCCTGAACGTTTTCCGTTAAAATAGGCCGTCTGAAAAGTTGTCAAACCGAAACATGATTCCGAAAGCCGCCTTATGCATGCAACCGTTTATCTGGAAAACGAAGAATACATCGCCTTGTGCGACCTGTTGAAACTGGTCGGACTGGCCGAAAGCGGCGGACAGGCGAAGGCTGTGATTGCCGAAGGGCTGGTGTTGCGCAACGGCGCGGTCGAAACCCGCAAAACGGCGAAAATCCGCGGCGGCGAGGTGATTGAGTTCGACGGTGCGGTGCTGGAGGTGCGCGATGGCTGCGACCCCGACAGCGAATAATGAAGCCGCGCTGCCGCCCGAACCCGTGCCGCCGGAAGATTGGGAGTGCTGCGGCAGCGAATGCGGCGATGCCTGCACGTTTGAAATCTACCGCCGTGAAAAGGCGGAATACGAGGCTTTGAAACGGCAGATGCAGGCGGATGCGCCGTCCGGACCCTAAGCCGCCTTGCCCGCCGGTTCAATCAAACAGGGATTTTAACGCCGCCGAACCGCGCTTTCAGACGGCCTCCATTCCGTATGAGGCCGTCTGAAAGCCTGATTCCAATACAGTTAAAACGAATGCGGCCAATCCGCACAACCCCAAAACTATTCCGAACCCTATCCATGTCCGTATCCGTTTCCACCGCCAAACTCAACCTGATCCTGCTGGCCGCCGCCAATGCCGCCAACCTGCTGCTGCTCTACGCCGCCTCGCACGCGCCGTGGTGGGGGACGGCCGTGGCGGCCGCACTGTTTGCCCTGAGCAACAATACGATGTTCGCGCTGCTGCACGAAAGCGTGCACGGCTCGTTCGCGCCCGACAGGAGGCTGAACGCGTGGTGCGGCCGCCTTGCCGCCTTCTGGTTTCCCACCGGTTTTGCCGTGCAGCGCATGTTCCACCTCACCCACCACCGCAACAACCGTTCGCCGTCCGAGCAGTTCGACACCCTGCATGACGGCGACGTGTTGTGGCTGAAATACGCCCAGTGGTACGCCATCTTTACCGGCCTTTATTGGCCGTGCGCCGTCATCGGTGTGTTTTTCTATGCCGCCACGCCGCGTTTCGTCCGCCGCCGCTTGGCCGCACTTTTCGGCCGCCGGGGCGGCTTGCAGAGCGGGGCGGAAGACTATATCGGCAGCCTCGACCGCCTGCCGCAACTGTCCGCCCGTTTGGAAATATTCGGCGCGGCGGCGTGGCAGCTTTTCTGGGCCTGGCTGTTCGGCTGGACGTGGGGCGGCTGGCTGGCCTGCTATGCCGCCTTCGGCTTTGCCTGGAGTTCGCTGCAATACACCGATCATGCCTTCTCGCCGTTCGACTGCAAAAACGGCGCGTGGAACCTGCGCGTGCCGCGTTGGCTGCGGGCGGTTTTCCTCAACTACCACCTGCATCTGGCGCACCACCGGCATCCCGAGCTTTCCTGGCGCGAACTGCCTCGCCATGCCGGCGAAGGGCCGCATTTTTTCACCGTTTGGCTGAGCTGCTGGCGCGGGCCGCGCCGTCCCGAAGATTTTCCGGTATTCAAACAGGGGCGTATCGAATGAACGCCGGCCTGCCGCATCCGCACCGTTTCTTCTTTGCACTGGCCGCCCTGTTCGCCCTGCTGTTCCTCGCGGGCTACGGCGGCAGCAATTTGATTGCCGCGTATATTCCGTGGCACATCAGCCCCGCCTTGCCGTTTGAATCCGCCATCCCCTTCCTGCCCGCCTGGAGTGCGGTTTACCTTACCGTGCCGCTGCTGCTGGCGGCTTCCGTCCGTTGGGCCGACTGGCGCGAAACTTGGGCGTTGTTTGCCGTTTTGACCGCCGAATTGGCCGCCGCCTGCCCGTTTTTCATCCTCCTGCCCGTTCAGACGGCCTATCCGCCGCGCCTTGCCGAAGGCTTTTGGCAGCCGTGGTTCGCATTGGCGGATCATTTGAGTATGGCGCACAACCACCTGCCCTCGCTGCACGCCGCTTTCGCCTGCACCGCAGCCCTCGCCGCATGGAGGCATTCGGCGGCACGCTTCGCCCTGATTGCACCGTGGGCGGCAGCCGTCGTTGCATCCACCCTCCTGATACACGAACACCACCTGTCCGACCTCGTGTGCGGCGCACTGTTGGCCGCCGCCGTCTGGCACACCGTCAGCCCGTGGGCACGAAGGCCGGACATCTTGCGGCGCGTATCCGCCGAATGGCAGATGCTGCTCGAACAAGCCGCTTTCGCCCGCCGCCACCGCCGCTACGCCCTCATCAGCCTGATTCTGGCCGCGTACAGGCTGCGGCATCCCGCGCGCGGCGGCCTGCTGGTGTCGGGTTACTGCTTTTTGCAGGCCTTCGACGATTTGATGGACGGCGACCGGCAGACGGTGCGCACAGCCGATGAAGAAGCCCGCCGCCTGATACGGGAATGGCGGCACGGCCATTTCGACGAAAACGACCCGTACAGCCGGCTGGCTGCCGACTTCAGAGGCCGTCTGAAAACGAGCGCAGTGAGTTTCTGCGAAGCTAAAACGAAGGCAGTGAGTTCTTGCGAAGCTAAAACGGATATAGAGGGTTTGGGCGAAGCCAAAGCGAACGCCAAGCATCCCGGTAAAACGGAAACCGTCCTGCCCGCCGCTGCCGCCCGTTTCGCCCTCACCCGCACCCTCGGGCTGCTGCACACCATGCACCTCGACCGCCTGCGTGCCGAACGGGCGCAACTGTGGACTGAAGCCGAAATCGCCGCCCAACACCGCCGCACCTTCACCCGCTCCCTCGACCTGCTTTTGACCGCCTTGGGCTCATCCGTGCGCGGCCGCGACCTGCCCGAACTGGTTGATGCCTTGGGCTGGTGCTCCACCATGCGCGACCTGCCCGAAGACCTGCGCGCGGGCATCGTCAATATTCCGTCCGAACTCTGGCGGCAGGCAGGATGGCCGTCTGAAAAACGGCACGACCCCGCCGCCCTGAGTGCCGATGTGGCCTTCCGCGATTGGATGCGGCAGGAAAGAAGCCGCGCCCTGCAACTGCTCGATCAAGCCGACCGCCGCACCGCCGCCCTGAACGACGAAACCGCACGCCGCATCTCAAACCTATTCGCCCGTTCCGTGCGCCGTTTCGCCGAACAACGCCTGCCCGCCCGCTACCCGTGGCTAAACGGGCCGACGGATTAGGCCGTCTGAAACGCGGCTTCGGCGGCACAAAATTTATGCAAACCAAGGGCGGTATGGCGGGTTTTATCGTGAATTAAAATAAAAAATACCCGCCATCGTCATGCCTGCGCAGGCGGGAATTCAGGGTTTGCGTTTTCAGGAATAAATAGGAAAGGGCGGTTATCCGACGGTTCGGGTTCCCGCCTGCGCGGGCATGACGATATGGGCGTTCTTAATTTGAATTTACTGTATTTGAAGCCATAATCGGACAAACCGCCCGCCACACATTAAAGGAGAATCCCGCATGACCAACGACCGCTGGCAAATCCACCGCCACCTTGCCGAACAGGCCGACCAACGGCTGCAAATCGTCAAAACCGTCCCCCGCCACATCCTCCTGGCCGGTGCCGACGGCGATAACAGCCGCCGCCTGCTGGCCGCCCGCTATCCCAAAGCGGCCTTTGCCGAATACGACCCCCGCCCCGAATGCCTGCGCGACGCGGCCGACAAACGCGGCGGCGGCCTGCTGTCCAAACTGGCGGGGAAAACCGTCCCCCAACACTGCCAAGCCCTCTCCGCTCCTCTGCCCGAAGCTTCGGCCGACATGCTGTGGAGCAACCTCGGCCTCGCCACCGAACACAATCCCGTGGCCGTTTTTGCAAGCTGGGCGGGCGCACTGCAAACCGACGGTCTGCTCTTCTTCACCCACTTCGGCCGTGACACCCTGCTCGAACTGACCGACACCCTAGCGCAACAAGGCATCGCCGCCCGCCGGCCCGCCCTCATCGACATGCACGACCTGGGCGACATGCTGGCCGACAGCGGCTTCTACGACCCCGTAACCGACACCGCCCGCCTGAAACTGGAATACCGCACCGCCGACACCTTCCTGCAAGACATGGATACCCTCGGCCTCTGGCACGCGCTGGACTTCGACGACCCGGATGCCGCCCGCACCGCCATTGCCGGACTGTGGCAGCGGCAAACCCTGCCCGATCTGACACTCGAAACCGTCTTCGGCCACGCCGTCAAGAAAAAAATCCTGCCTGCGGGCGAAAACGAAGTACACTTCTTCCCGAGAAAAACCTGAACCGCCGCCTTTTCAGACGGCCTCATCCGTTTTCAGGCCGTCTGAAAACATGGTTTCAACGAAGCGAAACAACTGCAGGCGATTCCTGCAAAACAAAACTCAAAGGAAAAAGCATGAACAAATACACCCGCCGTACCGCCCTGACCGCCCTGTGCGCCCTCCTGCTCACCGCCTGCCCGAGCAGCACCCAACCCGGCGGCGGCCAACCCACGGTTACCCGCCAAAAACCGCAGGCCGTCGTCGCCATCGCACTGGGCGGCGGCGCATCCAAAGGCTTCGCCCACATCGGCATCCTCAAAGTCCTCAAACAACACAACATCCCCGTCAAAGTCGTTACCGGCACCAGCGCGGGTGCGATAGTCGGCAGCATGTACGCCAGCGGCATGTCGCCCGACCGCATGGAACTCGAAGCCGAAATCCTCGGCAAAACCGACCTCGTCGACCTCACCCTCTCCACCAGCGGCTTCATCAAAGGCGAAAAACTGCAAAACTACATCAACCACAAAGTCGGCAACCGCCCCATCCAGCAATTCCCGATTAAATTCGCTGCCGTCGCCACCGACTTCTCCACCGGCAAAGCGGTCGCCTTCAACAGGGGCAACGCCGGACAAGCCGTCCGCGCCTCTGCCGCCATCCCCAACGTCTTCCAGCCCGTCGTCATCGCCGGCCGCCGCTATGTGGATGGCGGCCTGACTCAGCCCGTACCCGTTACCGCCGCGCGCGGCCAAGGCGCGAACTTCGTCATCGCCGTGGACATCTCCGCCAAACCCACCGCCTCGCCGAGCAAAGACTTCCTCTCCTACCTCGACCAAACCCTCAACATCATGAGCACCTCCGCCCTCAACGGCGAACTGTCCAAAGCCGACGTCGTCATCAAACCGCAGGTTCAATCGCTGGGCGCGGTAGGCGGATTCGACCAAAAAGCGCAGGCGATCAAAATCGGCGAACAAGCCGCCCTCGCCGCCCTGCCGGAAATCAAACGCAAACTCGCTGCCTACCGTTATTAAGCACAAAAAGGCCGTCTGAAAGCGCATCTTCCGCCGGGAAGTTGATTTCAGACGGCCTCTTACCAAACACAGACCGTCTGAAAAACGAAACCGCCCGCCGCAAATGAAAGGAAACCTCATGACCCGCAGCCTCCCCCTCATCACGGCACTCCTCCTTTCCGCCGCCGTCCCCGCCCGGGCCGCAGACAGTCCGCCCATCATCGACACCGCCTACTGGACCGAACAACCGTATTGCAGCGGCCGCTACCAATTGCGTCTGCCCGCCGTCCGCCGCCACAGCAGCTCATGGATAGAATACAACGGCTGGAGTGTGATGGTATTGTTCAATGCATGGGATAGTCGGATGAATACTTGGAAAAACATTCAAAAAAGCGGGCGCGACGGCACCGACCGTTTTGTGGATGCCCGCACCCTGATCCCGGGCCGGGCCGTGATGTTTGCAACGCGCAATGATTTTGACTGGGGTCGCATGATTGGAAATTTGGGCATGCCCTATGACACCAACCTGATATTCAAGCTCGATAAGGACGACGCCTACATCGTTAGTGGACATTTCTATGTCCCCTCCAATAACGGCAAAGAACCCGCCAACTGGAAGGCGAAAGAAAAAGAAATGCTCGACGGCATGGAGAAAAAATACCGTGCCGACTTCCTCAAAGGCCTGCGCGAAAGGCAGGAATACGAAGTGCCGAACCAAAGCGGCATCTGCCTGATCCGAGGCTTCATCGCCGACGACGGCGGCAAACCCTTCAAAGCCAACACCGCGGTACGCTTTGCCAAGCAGACCGACATGCGTCTGGAAATGCTGCACGGCGCGGTATTGCAGCCCGGCGAGCCGACCCTGCTCGAACGCGACCTCGTCTCCGAAAAAAGCGCGCTGGCCAAAATCTTCAAAACCGCCGGCTACCGCACCATCCGTCAAGGCAAACGCGACGTCAACGGCATGTCCGGCACTGAAAAGCTGATCAAATGGCAGGGCAACAAATACATGCTGATGTGGGAGCGGGACGGCGGCGACCCGCGAATCATGATGAAATTCGGCGCGGACCGTGCGGAAGGGACGGGCCGCAGCGAAGCCGAAATCCTCGCCATCTGGGACACCGTGCTGCCGACGTTGAAGCCGGTTAAATAACGGAAAGCCGCACACGCTGCGCTCTGCCATACATCAGGCCGTCTGAAAACCGACTTTCAGGGTTTCAGACGGCCTCCCTTCATCCGCCGCCAAAAAAGCGCGATAAGGCCGCCGTATCCGCCGTTTGGGGCATTAAGTACCTTTTTTGCCTGATAAAAAGCATCTAATCCGAAAAAATATTTAAAACGAAGCATAATGTATGGCTGAGGCCGTCTGAAAGTGCGGCTTCAAAGAAGCTGAAACCGGACTTCGGCACAGCTAAAACATCTCGGTTTGCGTTAGAATGCGCTTTTTTTTGTAAAGGCCGTCTGAAAAGGCGGGAATACTATGTCCGGACAACATACACACGCTTCGACTTGGCAGAGCAAACTCAACGCGCTGGGGCCGGGAATCATGATGGCTTCGGCGGCGGTCGGCGGTTCGCACCTGATTGCCTCCACGCAGGCGGGCGCGCTCTATGGCTGGCAGCTCGCGCTGATTATTATTTTGACCAACCTGTTCAAATATCCGTTTTTCCGTTTCAGCGCGCATTACACGCTGGACATGGGCAAAAGCCTGATTGAGGGCTATGCCGAGAAAAGCCGCGTTTATTTGTGGGTATTCCTGATTTTGTGCGTGGCATCGGCCACAATCAATGCGGGCGCGGTGGCCGTCGTAACCGCCGCCATCGTGAAGATGGCCATTCCCTCGCTGACCTTGAATGTCGGCGCAATCGCCGCGCTGATTATGGCTTCCTGCCTGATTATTCTGGCGAGCGGACGCTACAAGGCTTTGGACAATGTTTCCAAAATCATCATCGTCAGCCTGACGATTGCCACGGTCGCCGCGGCCGCCATCGCCATGTCGCGCGGCATGCAGATGAAGCCCGACTTCATCGAGCCTACCCCGTGGACATTCACCGCTTTGGGCTTCCTCATCGCACTGATGGGCTGGATGCCCGCGCCGATTGAGATTTCGGCCATCAATTCGCTGTGGGTTACGGAAAAACAGCGGCTCAATCCTTCGAGCTACCGCGACGGCATTTTCGACTTCAACGTCGGCTACATCACCAGCGCGGTGCTGGCCGTCGTTTTCCTTGCCTTGGGCGCGTATGTGCAGTACGGCAACGGCGAGGCGGTCAAAATGAAGGGCGGCGAATACGTCGGACAGCTGATCAATATGTACGCCGTTACCATCGGCGACTGGTCGCGGCCGATGGTGGCGTTTATCGCCTTCGCCTGCATGTACGGCACGACGATTACCGTAGTGGACGGTTACGCGCGCGCGATTGCCGAGCCGGTGCGCCTGCTGCGCGGTAAAGACAAAACGGGCAACCTCGAATTGTTTGCCTGGAACGTTTGGGTCGCAGGTACGGGCTTGGCGGTGATTTTCTGGTTCAACAGCGCGATGGCCGAACTGCTCAAATTCGCCATGATTACCGCCTTCGTTGCCGCCCCCGTGTTTGCCTGGCTGAACTATCGCCTCGTCAAAGACGACAAACGCCACAAGCTGACGGCGGGCATGAACATCCTCGCCATCCTCGGCCTGGTTTACCTGATTGGGTTTACCGTATTGTTCCTGTTCGATTTGGGCGGCGCATTCGAAAATTTCAAATAGGCAGGTACTAAAGAGGCCGTCTGAAAACATCGTTTCAGACGGCCTCAAACCTATCCCGGCCGTTTTCCATTACAATCCGCCCCATGCAAAAACTAATCTTCCTCCTCTGCCGCATCCTTGCCGCCCTGCCGCTGAAAAGTCTGCACGCCATGGCCGGTTTTTGGGGCGGCCTCGCCTTTTACCTGTTGCACAAAGACCGCGCCCGCATCCGCGAAAACCTGCAAATTGCCGGGCTGCCTGCGGACGATGCCGCCGTTAAAAAAGTATTGCGCGAAACCGCCAAAGGCGCGTTGGAACTGCCCGTGGCCTTTTTCAGACGGCCTGAAGACATTGAAACCCTGTTTCGCGAAGTGCACGGCTGGCAGCACATCCAAGCCGCGCTGGACGCGGGCGAAGGCCTGCTGCTGATTACCCCGCACCTCGGCAGCTACGACCTGGCCGGACGCTACATCAGCCAGCAGCTTCCCTTCCCGCTGACCGCCATGTACAAACCGCCGAAAATCAAAGCCTTCGATGCCGTCATGCAGGCCGGGCGCGTGCGCGGCAAAGGCCGCACCGCCCCCACCAGCATCCAAGGCGTGAAACAAGTCATCAAAGCCTTGCGTGCGGGCGAGGCCACCATCGTACTGCCCGACCACGTTCCCGCACCGGAAGAAGGCGGCGACGGCGTATGGGCGGACTTTTTCGGCCGACCCGCCTACACCATGACTTTGGCCGGCAAGCTGGCGCAAGTCAAAGGCGTGCGCGCACTGTTTTTCTGCGGCGAACGCCTGCCCGGCGGCAAAGGCTTCGTCTTACACGTCGAACCGTTGCAAGGCAGCTTGAACGGCGACAAAAAACACGATGCGGAAATCATCAACCGCAATGTCGAATACTGGATACGCCGCTTCCCCGACCAATACCTGTTTGCCTACAACCGCTACAAACACCCCGCCGGCGCGGAAGAGCGGCCGTCTGAACAGGCCGTCTGAAAGCACATCTTCCGCAAGAATGCCGCGATTCTGCGAAATTTACGGCGTTAAAACGGGGTTTCAGACGGCCTTCGCAGCGGGAAAACGGAAATAACAGAGGCGCGGTTACCGTTGCCGCCCATCCTGCCGATACCGTCCTGATAAGGAAACACGTATAAATCGAACCCGAATCGGATTTTGGGTTGGACAAACCGTTCGAGGCCAAGACTCAAAAGGCCGTCTGAAAACTGAGCCTCCTTGCGGAAGCGTCGTTTTCAGACGGCCTTCTATCGTATGCCGCCGATGCAAAAGGCGGGAGTGGACGGCATGACAGAAAAACGGTAAAGCCGGCGGTTAATCCTTGAGGGCGGCGTAAAACGGTTGCAGCCATACATTGATGCAATCATCGGGATTGCCGCTCCATTCCGCATCGAAGCCTTGCTGCTGCAATAAGGAAACGATGTTGCCCGCCAATTCGGCAATACCGCTTTCATCCTCTGCAATCATGCCGTAGTTCAGGTATAAACAACCGAATTCCCTTGCCCGGTTTTTATTGGGCTCGGTGTAGAAGCAGTAACCCGTAAAACGGCTGCGGTCGGGCTGCCGTTCCAGCTTGTCGAAGCATTCGGCAATACACTCGCCGACAGTGTAGCTTGCGTTGGGTATGGCGATGATGCCCGCGCGTTCCAGTTGGGCAAAGGCTTTTTTGATTGCGGCTGTGGTTTTACGCCATGTGGCGGTATCGGTGCGCTGTTCGGGATATTTGGGCGGCGGGGGCGGTTCGGGCAGCGGGTGCCCCGTCAGTGTACTGAGCAAGTGTTGAACGGCTTTTTGTTCTTGGAGATTGTCGATGCAGTCCACCACATGCCTGCCATCCGATTCCAGCGTGGCCAAATCTGCGCCGTTGTCGATCAGGAATTGTACGATTTCGGTGTCGGGGCAGAATTCGGCGGCTATCCAAAGCGGCGAACGCGGGTGCTCGCCTTTGCTAATTTGATTGATCGGGCAGCCCGCGTGAACCAAAAAACGCACCAATTCAAAATTGACGTTGCCGCAATTATCGGCAATAAGTGCTTCGTGCAGCGCGTTGAAGCCGTATTTGTCCGTCGTGAAAACGGCTTGGTGATCAGCTTGAACCATATTCTGCACGGCAGCCAAATCGCCGGCACGGGCGGCGGTGCAGATATCGGAGTATTTGGGCATGGGTCTTTCCTTTAAAACAGAACAGATCGGATGACAAAATGCTTGAACGGAATGGTTTTACAGCCTGTACCGTTGGTGGGCGGCACAGGTTGTTTCCGTTATAAAAGGCTAAAACGTATAGCCTGTTTCTAATTCGTCGTCGCCGACCAAATCCACCAACAGCGCGTACAGCGGCGCGAGGTCGGTATAGCGGCGCGAGGCGCGGCGCAGGTAGTTGAGGAAGCGCGGGATTTCGGGGCGGTATTTGTCTTTGCCGTCGCGGTGGTAGAGGCGGGCGAAGATGCCGGCGACTTTCAGATGGCGTTGTACGCCCATCCATTCGAACCAGCGGTAGAACTCGTCGAATTCGGCCGGAACGGGCAATCCTGCGGCGCGGGCTTTTTCCCAGTAGCGGATGACCAAGTCCAGCACGAATTCTTCTTCCCATTCGATGAAGGCATCGCGCAGCAGCGATACCAAGTCGTAGGAAATCGGGCCGTATAAGGCGTCTTGGAAATCAAGCACGCCCGGCCGGCCGGCAGACAGCATCAGGTTGCGGACGATGTAGTCGCGGTGGACGAACACTTGCGGCTGCGCCAAGAGCGGCGGCAGCAATACATCGACAACCTGCTGCCATAGCTGTTTTTGCTTGAAGTTGAACGGTTTGCCCAATTCTTTGGCGGCAAACCAGTCGGGGAACAGGTTGATTTCGCGCAGTATAACTTCGCGGTCGTAAGGCGGCAGCACATCGGGGTGGCTTGCCTTTTGCAAAACGATCAGTTCATCTACCGCCTCCAACAGCAGGGCTTTATGTGCCGCCCCGCTGCCGTCGTGCTGCATGGCGGCGAGGTAAGTGGTGCTGCCCAAATCGCTCAGCGCGGCAAATCCCAGTGTTTCGTCGGCGTGATAAACCTGCGGCACATTCAGCATGGAAAACAGCTTTTGCACTTTCAAATAGGGCGCGATGCTCATTTTGTCGGGCGGCGCGTCCATGCAGATGACGGTTTGGCCGTCTGAAAAAGTAGCGCGGAAATAACGGCGGAAGTCGGCATCGGCGGCGGCAAAGGCCAGCTCGAAGGGACGGTCGGGATACAGGCTGTGCAGCCAGTTTTGCAGTTCGGATTGTCGTTGCATGGCGGTTTTACGGGGAAACGGTTAAAATGGCCGCTATTTTAACGGGCAAAATCGGTTTAAGGTGATACTTTGGCACGTTTATTTTTAGTCAAACCGCTGGCCTTGTCGGTCGGCATGGCGATTGCGGCGGGCGCGGTGGCGGAAACGCTGCCGTTGGGCAGTACCTGTCCGGCATGCGCCGACGGCAAGGTTCAGACGGCCTCCGAGCCGGAAACGCCCTTGCAGCGCAGTGGCGAGCCCGGACTGCCCGTCGATTACACCCGCATTACCGCCGATGCTCTGCGCGGGCAGACCAATGTCGGCGTGGAGGCCAAAGGCGGCGTCATCATCGAGCGCAACCAGCAAACCGTCAATGCGGAATATGTGTCGTACAACCAGCAAACCGATACGGTAAAGGCCAACCAAGGCTTTATTCTGGACGACGGCGAATCGCAGGTGCGCGGTTCGACGTTGGATTACAACCTGTCCGGCGGCAGCGGCCGCGCGACCGAGGTACGGCTTGAAACCGAACGCGAAGGCCGCCGTCTGCAGGCCGTGGGCAAAGAAGCGCGGTTGCAGGATAAAAACCGCTACACGCTGACCGAAGCACAGTTCAACACTTGTCAAAAAGGCGATGCCTCTTGGTACGTCAGTGCCGACAGCATCGATGCCGATTATGCGAAAGGTGTCGGCGCGGCCAAACATGCCAAGCTGGTCTTTCACGGCGTGCCCGTGCTGTATGCCCCTTGGATGGATTTTCCGCTCAACGGCAACCGCAAGAGCGGCCTTTTGGTGCCGACCCTGAAAGTCGGCTCCAACGGCACGGAAGTCGACGTCCCTTACTATTTCAATCTCGCGCCGAATTACGATGCCACGGTCAGTACGGGCATCATCAGCTCGCGCGGCATCCGTTTGGGCGGCGAATTCCGTTATCTCCAGCCGGATTATCAGGGTACGGTAAACGGGGTTTGGATGCCGTCCGACAAACGCAGCAAACACAACAACCGCTATCAGGCCGCATGGAAACACAACCACCGTTTCGGTGCGGGCTTCAGCGGCGGGGTGGATTTCAACCAGGTTTCCGACAACGACTACTACCGCGATTTCTACAACCGTACCGACGTCGCCCGCAACGTCAACCTCAACCGTGAAGCGTGGTTGGATTACCAAACCGACGTGCTCGGGGAAACCCTGACCGGAAAATTGACGGTTAAAAAATACCAAACCCTGGCCAATGCCGACGGCTACAAAGACGAACCTTACGCCATCATGCCGCGCCTGAGCGGCCGCTGGCAGAAAAACTTTGCTGGCAACCTGTTCTCCGTCTACGGCCAATACACCCGCTTTGCACACGATAGCAAACAAGCGGGCGGCAGGCTGGTGCTTTATCCTTCCTTCAGCCGCCACCTGCACAACGACTGGGGCTACATCCGCCCGAAAGTCGGCCTGCACTACACCCATTACAGCCTTGATGGCTTCAATGAGAAAAGCAGCCGCAGCGCAGGCCGCGCCCTGCCCATCGTCAATGTCGACACCGGCCTCACACTGGAGCGCGAAACCGGCCTGTTCGGCCGCGAGCATGTCCAAACCTTGGAACCGCGCCTCTTTTACAACTACATCCCGACCAAGTCGCAAAACGACCTGCCTAATTTCGATACTTCCGAAAACAGCTTCAACTACGAACAGCTTTTCCGTGAAAACCTCTATTCCGGCCACGACCGCATCAACGCGGCCAACAGCCTCAGCGTCGCCCTGCAAACCCGCTATCTCGACAAAGCCACGGGTGCGGAACGCCTGCGCGCCGGTATCGGGCAGAAATTCTATTTCAAAAACGACAGCGTGCTGATAGATGGCAACATATCCCAAAGCAGCCGCAACCGTTCCGACTGGGTGGCTTTTGCCGACGGCGAAATCAGCCGCAGCGTCAGCGGTTACACGTCTGTCCATTTCAACGAAAACCGGTCGCGTTTCGACAGTGCCGCCGCAGGCATACGATATCGTCCGCAAGACGGCCAGGTATTGAGCGCGCGCTATAAATACGGCCGGGACGAACCGATTTACCTGCAAAGCGACGGCACATACTTCCATGACAAACTCAGCCAGATCGATTTGGCCGCACAATGGCCGATCAGGCAAAACCTTTACGGCGTCGCGCGTTTCAACTATGCCCTAAACGTGCGCCGGCCGCTGGACATCCTCGCCGGACTCGAATACAAAAGCAGCTGCGGCTGCTGGAGCGCGACCGCCGTCGCACAGCGTTATGTAACCGGCTGGAATATCGAACGCAACAAACCCGATTACAAAAATGCCGCATTCTTGACCCTGCAATTGAAAAACCTGAGTAACATCGGCAGCAAGACCGAAGACACACTCCGTCCGGCCATCCCGGGCTATATCAAAACCAACGAGGTAGTGAAATGAAACCCCAAAAAATCCTAACCGCCGCCCTTTTGGCCTGCTTTTTTCAGACGGCCTACGCCGCCGACATTAAAACCGTAGACGGCGTTGCTGCCGTGGCAGGCGACAGCGTGATTACCATGCGCCAATTCGAACAGGCCGTTGCCCAGGCACGCCGCCTGCCTGCCGCCCAGAGGCCGCCTGAAAACGAATTGCGCCAACAGGTTTTGGCGCAGCTGATTAACCAATCCCTCATCGTTCAGGCAGGTAAACGGCGCGGACTGGCCGCCACCCAGGCCGAAGTGGACGAGGCCGTCGCCCATGCCGCCGCCGAACAGAAAATCAGCGTAGACCAACTCTATGCCCGCGCCGCAAAAGACGGCCTGAGCAAAGCCGCCCTGCGCCGTCAAACCGCCGACGCGCTGGTGGCGCAAAAAGTACAGCAACAGGCCATTTTGCAGAACGCGCGCGTCAGCGAGGCGGAAGTCGATGCCGCATTGGCACGGGCGCAGCAGCAGGGTGTCGCCATTCCCGAAGGTGAGGCTCCGCTCCAATACCGCGCCCAGCATATTTTGATTAAGGCGGAAAAAGAAAACGCCGTAGCCGCTGCCGAAACCGTTATCAACAAAATCCGCGCGCAGGCGGAGAAGGGCCGTGATTTCGGCGAACTGGCGCGACAGTATTCGCAAGACGGCAGCGCGCCGCAGGGCGGCGATTTGGGCTGGTTCGGCGACGGCATGATGGTGCCCGAATTTGAAAGTGCGGTACAGAAACTGAAAAAAGGCCAAGTCAGCCGTCCCGTCCGCACCCAGTTCGGCTGGCATCTCATCAAACTCAACGATGTCCGCGAAGTCGGCACGCCTGAGGAACGCCGCCGCAACACCATCCGCCAATACATCATGCAGCAGAAGGCCGAACAGGCCGCAGGCCAGTTGCTGCAACAACTGCATGAAAGCACTTATGTCGATGTGCGGATAAAATAACCGGTTCGCAGGCAAATAGGTCGGAGGCCGTCTGAAAATGTTTTTTCAGACGGCCTCCAAGTATTTGGGTTGCCTGGCAAGCCGCCCTGTCAAAACATTCATTTTAGGCGTATCATTTCCCGGTTTGACGAAAGGTTAAGAAATATGGCAAAAAAATTTCCTATTTACCCCAAACATCCCGAACGGATTTGCTGGGGTTGCGACAAATACTGTTCGGCCGAAGACCTGCAATGCGGCAACGGCTGCGAACGCATCCAGCACCCGTGCGAATTGGACGGGCCCGAATGGTACAAATCAGGCGATTGGAGCAATTTGTTGAGCGAGCAGCAGCAACGTGAGCTGGGCTTGCTGCCCGAGCCGCAACAACCTAAAGCGGCAAAACCGCACATCAAGCTGCCGGTCAAACAAAAACTGTGCTGAATGCAGCGGATTGACTTTAAACCGGTACGCATTACATCACCGCACCTTGGTTTGTGGTGATGGTCCTGATTTAAAATGAATCTGCTCTATTATGTTAAAGGCCGTCTGAAAAACACTGTGTCGCCACAGGTTTTCAGACGGCCTCATTTCTTATTGTCGGAATTTCTCCACTATTTGCCGGCCGAAGGTCAATCCTCCAGCGTTTGCAGCAAATCCAGCATGTTTTCCACTTCTTCCGCTTCGGTTGCGGCGAATCCTTCGGAGTGGCGGAACTCTTCCAGAATCGAACGGCCTTCGGATGAAAGGTTTAAATTGATGAATGCCGCTTTCACTTCTTCTGCCCGCGCCGCAGAATTCGGATGGAGCAGCATAACGTGGTGCATATCGTCAATTTGGCTGCGGATGATGGGACGGAAGAGCCGTTTGCCGAAATCAGACAGGTTGTCATATGTTTCCGCCATCAGAAAACCGATTTCGGCGCGTTTGTGGAATACGGAGGATAAAACTGCTTCTTCCGAATTTTCCGCAAAGGTTAGGGTGTTGTGTTCGTTGAGGTCGAAACCTTCCATCAACCTCATGCCGATCAGATACATATCTTTATCGGAAAAAGAGATTTTGCAACCTGACTTGATGTCGCGGAGGCTTTTGTATGGAGAATGCGAACGGCAGACGGCAACCATTTCATCCGAACCGCAGGCAGGTTTCAATAGACCTCTTGCGAAAGTATCCTGAAGATTTACAATTTCCAAATGAAATACGAAAACCTAATCCAAAGAAGC
>NZ_JBQCVA010000032.1:0-26401 GCF_051962715.1 Neisseria sp. P0008.S010 | reverse complement strand
AGAAGGTGCTCATGAGAAATCCCCTAAATGTCTTGATGGGAATTTAGGAGATTTTAGGGGGATTTTGCAAAGGTCTCAGGCCGTCTGAAAACTTCCTTCCGTGGGGAAAAGGTTTTCAGACGGCCTCTCATATGCCCTCAGGCGCAGATTAAAGCAAGCCGTGTTCGTGCAGTTTTTTACGCAGCGTGTTGCGGTTGATGCCGAGAACGGCCGAAGCTCTGGATTGGTTGCCGCCGCACTGCGCCATCACGGTTTCCAGCATCGGTTTTTCCACTTGGCGCAACACCATGTCGTAAACGTTGCAGGCGGGTTCGCCGTCCAGCGTGCGGAAGTATTGGTGAAGGTTTTGCTCGATACAGTTGGCAATATCGGGAATTTTGTTGGGCATAGCATAATCTCGATTGGAATTTTTTTATATTTGCCGCCGTTGTATCCGGCAGCCCCGTAAGTGAATCGGTATTGTATGCAAAAAACGCAGTTTGCGATAGTTGTTAAACCGCTTATTTAAAAAATTTACCTTTTATCTTGGTGCGGCGTGGTTTGGGCGCATTCAGACGGCCATTCGCCCTGCTCCTGCCGTTCCAAAAAGGCTGAAACGGCATCGTATTGTGCGGCGGCGGAGTCGAGGGTATTGATGTGTTTGCGGCAGGCTTCGCCGTCGGGAAACGGTGCGAGATACCAGCCTATGTGCTTGCGGGCAATGCGCAGGCCTGCGGTTTCGCCGTAAAAGTCATACATTTCCCGCAGGTGTTCCAACATGGCGGCGGAGGCCGTCTGAAAGGTGACGGGTGCGGACGGGCTGCCGTGCTGCAGGAAATGAGCGATGTCTGCAAACAGCCAGGGCCGGCCTTGCGCGCCGCGCCCGATCATCACGCCGTCCGCCCCCGTCTGCCGTAAAACCTCGGCGGCTTTTTGCGGGGTGGTGATGTCGCCGTTTACCCACAGCGGTATCGAAATGTCGTGTTTGACTTCGCCAATCAGGTCGTAAGAGGCCTGCCCTTTGTACATTTGCTCACGGGTGCGGCCGTGGACGGCAAGTGCGGCGATGCCTGCCTGTTCGGCCATTTTGGCCACCGTGCGGATGTTTTTATTGTTTTCGGCAAAACCGAGGCGGGTTTTCAGCGTGACGGGAACGTCCACCGCCGACACCACCGCGCATAGGATGTCGTCCACCAGTTTTTCGTTTTGCAGCAATGCGCTGCCCGCCAGCACGTTGCAGACTTTTTTTACCGGGCAGCCCATGTTGATGTCGATAATCTGCGCGCCGTTTTCCATATTGTAGCGTGCGGCCTCGGCCATTTGTTGCGGGTCGCTGCCCGCAATCTGCACCGCCCTCAGGCCGTCTTCGCCGTCGAAATCGCCGCGCGACAGGCTTTTTTTGGTGTGGCGCAGCGAAGGGTCGCTGGCCAGCATCTCACTGACGGCGTAACCCGCGCCGAAACGGCGGGCCAGCCGTCGGAACGGTTTGTCGGTAATGCCTGCCATCGGCGCGAGGGCGACGGGCGTGATGATGCTGTAGGGGCCGATGTGGAACATATTGGAAATACGGTGGAAACGGAAAAGGGCGGATTATAGTCAAATATCCGGCAAACCGTCACCGCAGACGGACTGTATCCGCATTCTTACCCAAGCCGGAAAAGGCCGTCTGAAAACAGGGCGGGCAAGGCGGAACGGCGGGAAAAAGTTGAAGCACGCGCGCCGCTGCTTTATGCTTGCGCGTTTTATCAAGACGGGACGGATCAGGCAATGGACGGACGACTGGAAGCGGGTGTGGACGAAGCGGGGCGCGGGCCGTTGGCCGGCAGCGTATTTGCCGCCGCCGTGATTCTTCCGCCCGATTACGATTTGGCCGGTTTGGCCGACTCGAAAAAACTCAGCGAGAAAAAGCGCGACGCGCTGGCGGAAGAAATCCGGCGGCAGTCAGTGGCTTGGTGCGTGGCTTCGGCCGACGTGGCCGAAATTGCCGAGCTGAACATCCTGCACGCCGCAATGCTGGCCATGCGCCGCGCGGTGGAAGGTTTGGCCGTACCGCCGCAGAAAGTATGGATAGACGGCAACCGCGTGCCCGAAGGTTTGGCCGTCGAAGCGGAAGCCGTGGTGAAGGGCGACGACAAAATCGCCGCCATATCCGCCGCATCGATACTGGCCAAAACCGCCCGCGACGCGGAAATGTACGCCTTGGCCGAACGCTATCCGCAATACGGTTTCGAAAAACACAAAGGCTATGGCACGGCGGCGCACCTGGTCGCCCTGAAACAATACGGCGCGCTGCCGGAACATAGGGCGGGTTTCGCCCCCGTGCGCGAATTGCTGGCGCAGGGGCGTTTGTTTGAATAGGCCGTCTGAAAACACGGTTTCGATTGAAAGGGAAACAGCATGAACATCACCGTATTGGCCGTCGGCACGAAAATGCCGCGCTGGGTGGACGAGGCGGTAAACGAATACGCCAAACGCTTCGGCCGCGACATTCAGTATGCCTTGAAGGAAATCAAGCCGGAAAAACGCGGCGCGGGCGTAAATGCCGCGCAGGGCATGGCGGCGGAGGAAAAACGGATTGTGGAGGCCGTGCCGGAGGGCGCGTATCTGGTGGTACTGGACGAACGCGGCAAAGCACCGACTTCGCTCGAATTGGCGGCACATCTGAAAGACTGGCAGTTGCAGGGCGAGCACGTCTGCTTCGTAATCGGCGGGGCGGACGGCATGACCGACGCGCTCAAACAGCGGGCGAAAATGATGCTGCGCCTCTCCAGCCTCACCCTGCCGCACGGCATGGTGCGCGTGCTGCTGACCGAGCAGCTTTACCGCGCGGTGTCGATTCTGAACCACCATCCGTATCACCGCGAATAGGCGGGAAGATGTCAAAGGCCGTCTGAAAAAAACGTTACGCCGTTTTCAGACGGCCTCAAAGGGATAGGGAGGCCGTCTGAAACTAGGTTGGTTTTTCAGACGGCCTTTCTGCCGATGGCAACAATCTGCCGGGGTGAATCAATTTACGCCCTGCGCCTGCCGTTTCTGCGGCATTTGGATTTGATCGCACTGCCGATTATGTGCCGCAGGCGGATGGTTTCGCGCTGTCGTTATGCGCGTTGGCTCAAGGGTTTTCCGGTTCGGCCTTCGGCGTTTCTTGCGGTGCGGTTTGCCGACCGTCTTCGGTGTCTGCGCTGTGCTCAAGGGTTTGGCCGCTTGGGTTGCCGCTGTTGTTTCCGGTCGCAGCTGTGGCGGCCGATGGGCCGTGCAGGGCGGAATGGGCGGGTTCGAGCAGGGCGGCGGTGGCGGAAAGCTGCTGCCACAGCAGGCTGTTTTGTTCGCGGCCGTCGTGCGGGTGCAGCTGTTCCAGTTCGGCCTGTACGTCGGCGAGACGGGCTTGGAAGTCGGTTTTGCCCAGTTCCGGCACGGCTTCGAGCAGGTCGCAGAGGTGGTAGGCGGCGGGGAAGTATTGCTGCAGGAAGGGTTGGTGTTCGTCGTCGCGGCGGATGGTGGAGCGGTATGCGCCGAGGGCGGAGATGTAGCCGATGAGGGAATAGTTGATTTTCAGCAGTTGGAAGCCGTCTGAAAGGCGGCTGCCGTATTTGGACGGTTCGCCCGACATGTCGGACAGTGTGCTGGAGAGGGCGGCGGCGCGTTCGTGGCTCAGGCGGCGCGCGCTGCGGTAGGCGACGTCTTCGCCGCCGCCGCTTTTCAGGCTGTCGAGGATGCCGCGCAGGTAGCCCGCGTCGGCGGCGATGGCGGCTGCGCCGGTTTTGCCCAGTTGCAGGTAGTGCCAGTCGGGCCAGATGTAGGACACTGCCGCCCAGGCGAGCAGGCAGCCGACGACGGTGTCGGCCATGCGCATCGGCAGGGCTTGGGCGATGTCGAAGCCGGCGATGGAAAAGCCGGTGAGGGCTTGGATGGTGATGAAGAAGGTGGAGTAGCTGTATTTGTTGGCGCGGAAGAGGAAAAATAATGCCACGCCGGCGGTCAATACCATCAGTTTGGCTTCAAGCGACTGGGTGAAGTAGGGCAGGAGTGAGCCGACGAGTACGCCCGCCAGTGTGCCGGCGATGCGTTGTTTCAGACGGCTTTGGGTGGCGGAGTGGTTGGGTTGGCAGACGAATACGGCGGTCAGCAGTATCCAATAGCCGAAGTTCAGTTGCAGGGTTTCCACTACGAGGCCGCAGAAGAGCACCAGTATCGCCATGCGGACGGCGTGGCGGAAGGTGGGGGCTTCGGGGGTGAGCTGGCGGCGGATGCTTTTGAAGGCGTCTTTCAGTTTGGCCGAATCGTGGTGGGCGATGCGCAGGTCGCCGCCTTGTTCTTCGGTCAGGCCGCTTTCGAGGTGGGAGAGCTGGTAGTTGATGCTTTGCAGGTTGGCGGCCAGCCGTTGCAGTTGCGGCAGTTCGGCCGCGTCGCGGTGGAGTTCGGCATAATGTGCCACCGACTGCCTCAGGCCTTTGCGCGCCCGTGCCAGACGCGGGTCGTCTTCATAAACCCGGCCGTTTTTCAGGCTGTCGGCGATGTCGCGGCAGGCCTGTGCCTGTAATTCCATCAGGCGCAGGAAGCGGAAAATCAGGTCGCTGTTTTTCAGTTTGTCCGCCATGGCGCGGTAGTGTATGTGGCTGGAACTGGCGCGTTCGTGGATGTCTTGGGCGGCGAAGTAATAACGCAGCATACGGGTGGTGCGCGGATGGCGGTGCTGGCCGCGTATGCGGTAGAACAGCGCGCTGCGGCAGAGGTTGAAAGTGTCGATGACGCGGCTGTTTTTCATGGCCAGGTCGATTTGACGCTGCTCCAGGCCGTCTGTTTCGTCGGGGTCGAAAAAAACGGCTTTGGCATCGAGATACGCACCCAGTGCGGAATAGGCTTCGGCCACGGCTTCCTGCACCGGGCGGTGCGGCAGCAGGATGTGCAGCAGCAGGGTAACCGCGTTGTAAAGCGACGCGCCGCACAAAATCATCAGCGGATTGACGTACCAGGCGGCCGGATGGGCGGGGTTGTAGGTCAGCGTGGTGTACACCGCCACCGCCAGCGTGCCGAAGGAGATGGTGCGGTAGCGCAGGCCGACCGCGCCGATCATGGTGAAAACGAAGGCCAGCAGGGCCATCACCGCCAGAAACACCCCGGGCCGCCCCAGCGCGGCCTGCACCGCCAGCGAGGACACGGCAAAGGCCGCCAGCGACACCGCCGTATTTTTCAGACGGCCTGACAATACGTTGTCCAAATCGACCAGGCCGCCCGCAATCACGCCCAGCACCAACGGAATCGTAACCGATTCCAGGCGGAAGCGGTAAACCAGATAGGCGATGATGCCGGTACTCACCAGCGACGGCAGCATGGCAATCAGTTTGGCATTGACGGGCGGGGTTTTGAATTTCATTTTGCGGGCAGGGACACAGTCTGGGAAAACGGCATTTTACACATTTTCAGACGGCCCCAGCCTGAAAATCCCAACCCCGAAAAGGCAAATATGCGATAATCGCCCCGTCCTACCGATTAGAGGCAACACATGGCCCGCCCCGCATTTTCCACCCGCCCTTTCCGGGCCGCATGCCGCGGCGCATCCGTCATTGTCTGCCGTTGTTTCGCAAAACCCCGCCTTCGCGGGGTTTTTGCCGAATGAAGAAAGGAAACCGAATGCCCAACCCGCTTTACCGACAACACGTCATTTCCATTTCCGACCTGACCACCGAACAGCTCGAACTGCTGCTTCAGACGGCCTTGAAGCTGAAAGAGCACCCGCGCGACGACCTGCTCGAAGGCAAACTCATCGGCTCATGTTTTTTCGAACCCTCCACCCGCACGCGCCTGTCGTTTGAAACCGCCGTACAACGCTTGGGCGGCAAAGTCATCGGCTTTGCCGACGGCGCGAACACCAGCGCGAAAAAAGGCGAAACCCTCGCCGACACCGCCCGCATCATCTCCAGCTACACCGACGCCATCATCCAACGCCACCCCAAAGACGGCGCCGCGCGCGTGTCCGCCGAGTTTTCCAAAGTCCCCGTCATCAACGCCGGCGACGGCACCAACCAACACCCCAGCCAAACCCTGCTCGACCTCGTGACCATCTACGAAACCCAAGGTCGTCTGAACAAGCTCAAAATCGCCATGGCGGGCGACCTCAAATACGGCCGCACCGTCCATTCCCTCTGCCAAGCCCTCAAACGCTGGGACTGCGAATTTGCCTTCGTCTCCCCGCCCAGCCTCGCCATGCCCGAATACATCACCGAAGAACTCGAAGCCGCAGGCTGCCGCTACCAAATCCTGCCCGACCTCGAAACCGCCGTCGAATGGGCGGACATCCTGTACATGACCCGCGTCCAACGCGAACGCTTCGACGAACAAGAGTTCGCCAAAATCCAAGGCAAATTCAACCTCAACGCCGCCATGCTCGCCAACGCACGCCCCAACCTGCGCGTGCTGCACCCCCTGCCGCGCGTTGACGAAATCCACCCCGACGTCGATGCCACGCCGCACGCCTACTATTTCGAGCAGGCGACCAACGGCGTTTACGCCCGCATGGCGATTTTATCGCTGGTGTTGAACGAAGAAGTGTAAGGAGCAAATATGGAAACCCCTAAACTCAGCGTCGAAGCCATCGAAAAAGGCACCGTCATCGACCACATCCCTGCCGGGCTGGGATTGACCATCCTGCGCCAGTTCAAACTGCTGCATTACGGCAGCGCCGTAACCGTCGGCTTCAACCTGCCGAGCAAAACCCAAGGCAGCAAAGACATCATCAAAATTTCCGGCGTGGCGTTCGACGATGAAGCCGCCAACCGCCTCGCCCTCTTCGCGCCCGAAGCCACCGTCAATACCATCGCCGATTTCAAAGTGGTGGCCAAACGCCGCCTGACCCTGCCCGACGAAATCGCCGAAGTGTTCCGCTGCCCCAATGCCAACTGCGCCAGCCACGGCGAACCGGTGAAAAGCCGCTTTTCCATCCGCGGCCAAGGCAGCCAGACCAAGCTCAAATGCCATTACTGCGAAAAAACCTTCCCGCGCGAATTCGTATTGGATGCCTGATGCGGATAGGCCGTCTGAAAAACAGGTTCCGACATTGCCGAAGCCCGTTTCAGACGGCCTTTCCAAATCGGGCATATCCTTTATAATCCGCCGCTTTCCCATTCAAAAGGCCGTCTGAAATGACTCAAAACGCAAGCAACCTCTGCTGGCTCGATATGGAAATGACCGGGCTTGACCCCGAACGCGAACGCATCATCGAAGTCGCCATGATTATCACCGACTCCGATTTGAACGTCTTGGCGCAGTCCGAAGTTTATGTCGTCCACCAAAGTGACGAACTGCTCGACGGCATGGACGCCTGGAACACCGCCACCCACGGTCGAACGGGGCTGACGCAGCGCGTGCGCGAATCGCGGCTGTCCGAAGCCGAAGTTGAGCAGAAACTGCTCGACTTTATCGCGCAATGGATTCCCGAAAAAGCCACGCCGATGTGCGGCAATTCCATCCATCAAGACCGCCGCTTCATGGTCAAATACATGCCGCGCCTCGAAGCGTATTTCCACTACCGCAATCTGGACGTGTCCACCCTGAAAGAACTCGCCAAACGTTGGAATCCGCCCGTTGCCAAAGGCGTGGTGAAACGCGGCTCGCATCAGGCTTTGGACGATATTCTCGAAAGCATCGAGGAAATGCGTTACTACCGCGAAAACTTCTTGAAACTGCCTGAGGTCGTCTGAAAACACCGACGGCACACTTTTCAGACGACCTTTCACCATCATGTCCTATCAATACCGCCAATCCCTGCCCGATACGCCGCTGGACATCGTCGGCGACGTTCACGGCGAATTTGCCGCCTTTCAATCGCTGCTGCACCGGCTCGGCTACCGCGACGACGGTTTCCATCCGCACGAGCGGCGGCTGGTGTTCGTCGGCGATTTGTGCGACCGCGGCCCCGACAGCCCCGCGATGCTGGCGTGGTTCAAACAGGCTTACGAACACGGATGGGCATGGATGGTTTTGGGCAACCACGAATTGAACATTCTTGCCGACGACCCGAAAGACGGTTCCGGCTGGTTTTTTGATGTCCGCGCCGAAAAAGACGCCCATTACGCGCCGTGGCATTGCGTGGAAGAAAAAGAGAAAACCGAATTGCGCGCATGGCTGGCCGAACAGCCCCTGCTGATAGAGCGCGAAGACCTGCGCATCGTCCACGCCGCCTGGCTGCCGCCGCAAATCGAACGCCTCGAAGAAGCAAAGGGCGAAAGCCTGACCGCGCAATACCGCCGCTTCGATGCCGAGTTGAAACACCGCCTTCAGACGGCCTCTTGGTATCCCGACTACCTCTACGAACAGGCGCATTATGTCCCGCAGGCGGAAAATCCCGACCATGCGCCGCCGCCCATGCCCGCCACGGCGCGATACGAACTCGAACGCAGCCGCCTGCATCCGATACGCGCCCTCACCAGCGGCGTGGAGCGTTTGGCGGACGAGCCGTTTTACGCCGGCGGACGTTGGCGCGGTACGACCCGTTGCGCGTGGTGGGACGACTACTGTGACGATACGCCCGTCGTTATCGGCCATTATTGGCGCAGTTGGCAGCCGTCTCCCGCTACCGTTGCCGCCGAACGGCTGTTGCTGCCGCCGCAGCCGGATGTCTGGCACGGGGCGCGGCGCAACGTGTTCTGCGTCGATTTCTCGATTGGCGCAAGCTGGCGGGCAAGGAAATTCCCGCAGAAATACCGTCCCGAACAGTTCAGGCTGGCGGCGTTGCGCTGGCCGGAGAAGGTGTTGGTGTTTGAGAACGGCGAATGCGCGGCGACGCGTTAGATGCGGATACGGACAGATAAAAGGCCGTCTGAAAAAACGTTTTGAGGTTTTTCAGACGGCCTTTTCCCGTTGCGGGTACGGCGGGGCTTTTTTTCCGGCGAAACCGGAAGCCTGCGGTTATCCGCGTGCGGGGGAAGCGGCGGCATCGGAATTTTTTGCTTTTGAATGAGGCGTGAACGGCATTGCGCGCTTTGTTTGAATGGAAAAGTTGGTTTTCAGAATGTTGGGGCCGTCTGAACAGGCGGTGCGGGCGGGGGCAGCAGACGGGTTTATCCGCCGTCTTTCTTCCGTTTCGCCCTTGGATGGGCGCGGTCGTACACTTGCGCTAGGCGGTCGAAATCGAGTTTGGTGTAAATCTGGGTGGCGGACAGGTTGCTGTGGCCGAGCAGCTCCTGTATGGCGCGGATGTCGCCGGAGGATTGCAGCAGATGGCTGGCGTAGCTGTGGCGCATCATGTGCGGGCTGAGGTGTTGCGGGCTGCCGTTTTTTACCGCCCAGTCGCGCAGGCGGTTTTGGATTTGGCGGATGCCCAGCCGTTTGCCCGTGTGGCCGGTGAACAGGGCGGTTTCGCCGCTTTGCGCGATGCGTTGCGGCAGGTAGGCGCGCAGGGCGGAAACGCTGCGGCTGCCCAGCGGCACTTGGCGGTGTTTGCCGCCTTTGCCGCGCACTTCCACCCAGCCTTCGTCGAGCAGGATGTCGTCCGTATTCAGGCCGTGCACTTCAGCCACGCGCAGGCCGCTGCCGTAGAGCAGTTCGAATATGGCCAAATCGCGCACGTCGAGGCCGTTTTCTGCGGGCGCGTGGTCGAGCAGGCGGTTGAGCGGTTCGGCATCCACGGCTTTCGGCAGCCGTTCGGGGGCTTTCGGTGCTTTCAGGCGGACTGTCGGGTCGGCGTCGAGCAGCTTTTGCCGCATGAGGAAGGCGCAGTATTGCCGCCAGGCGGAAAGTTTGCGGGCAAGGCTGCGTTCGGATTGGTTTTGTTGCGACAGTTTTTTCAGGACGGCGACGAAGTCGTTGCGGCCGACGGATTGGCCGTGTTCGGGCAGCAGGTTGAAGAGCTGGGTCAAATCGCGGCGGTAGGCGGCCAGCGTGTGCTCGGATTTGCCCTGCCTTTGCAGTTCGGCAAGGTAGGGGTCGAGGTGGTGCGGCAGTTCGTCCGGCGTCATCGGGTTTCCTGACAGGGTGGGGAAGAGGCCGTCTGAAAGCCGGTTTCAGACGGCCTTTGCGGTTTACGAACGGTAGTCGGCGTTGATGGAAACGTATTCGTGCGAGAGGTCGCAGGTGTAGACGGTGGCCTGTTCGCGGCCGCGTTGCAGGTCGATGCGGACGGTGATTTCGTTTTCGTTCATGACGGCCTGACCCTGTTCTTCGGTGTAGCCGGCGGCGCGGCCGCCTTTTTCCGCCACCAATACGCCGTTGAGCCACATTTTCAGGGTGTTGCAGTCCAAATCGACGCCGGAACAGCCGACGGCGGCCAGCAGGCGGCCGAGGTTGGGGTCGGAGGCGAAGAAGGCGGTTTTGACCAGGGGGGAGCGGGCGACGGCATAGGCGGCCCGGCGTGCTTCGTCGCGGCTTTCGGCGTTGCAGACTTCGATGGTAATGAATTTGGTCGCGCCTTCGCCGTCGCGGACGATGGCTTGGGCGAGTTCGAGGGCGAGGCCGCAGAGCAGGTCTTTGAGCTGTTTGTAGCGCGGGTCGGCGATGTTGTCGATTTCGCTTTGGCCGTTTTTGCCGGTGGCGATGATGACGAAGCTGTCGTTGGTGCTGGTGTCGCCGTCCACGGTGATGCTGTTGAAGGTGTCGTCGGCGATTTCCTGCGTCATCAGCTGGAGGACGGGTTGGGAAACTTTGGCATCGGTGGCGATGAAGCCGAGCATGGTCGCCATGTTGGGATGAATCATGCCGGAGCCTTTGGCGATGCCGGTGGCGCGGACGGTGTGTTTTTCGCCGACTTTGCCTTCGCGCGATGCGGATTTGGGGACGGTGTCGGTGGTCATGATGGCGCGCGCCGCATCCGCCCAGCCGGCCGGGCGCAGTTTGGGCAGGGCGGCAATAATTTTGTCGGCGGGCAGGGGTTCGAGGATGACGCCGGTGGAGAAGGGGAGGACTTGGGTCAGGGCGCAGCCTGCCTGTTCGGCCGCCGCTTCGCAGACGGCCATGGCGAGGTCGTGGCCTTCTTCGCCCGTTCCCGCGTTGGCGTTGCCGGTGTTGATGACGAGGGCGCGTACGCCGTCTGCATCGAACAGGTGTTGTTTGCAGATGCGCACGGGTGCGGCGCAGAAGCGGTTTTGGGTAAACACCGCGCCGACTGTGCTGCCGTCGGAGAGCAGCATCAGTGAGAGGTCGTCGTGTTGCGGTTTTTTGATGCCCGCCTGTCCGACGAAGAGGCGGATGCCGTCGATGGCTTGGAGTTGGCCGGCGGGGGTTTCCCGGTAATTGACTGCCATGATTTTTTTCCTTTGTATCGTTGGGATGGGCGTTGGCGGAAGGGGAACCGCTTCCGCTGCTTGTCCGATTCTACCGCTTCGGCGGGCGGGCTTTCAACCATGTCCGGAACGGGGAAGAGGCTGGTGCGGTACGGGCTTTCATGCGGCGGGCCGCGTAGTGGTTGTCGGCCGTTATGATAGGGGTTTGTGCGGGAAAAGGCTATTGCTGCGGGTTTTCCGCATCGCCGTCAACGAAGGCGTGCCGTTTTTGGTGGTAGGCTTCTTCGGCCTCGCCCTGCCGCCAATAGGGGACGGCATAGCAGCGGGCAGGCGGCAGTTTCCAAGTTTGGCGGGCAATGGGGCGCAGCGCGGCCACCAGTTCGGCTTCGGCGGCAAACCAGACGTAGCAGTCGGCGTTTTCCGGTTCGGCCTGTCCGACGGCTTCGACGATGGCGGCATTTTGCTCGAATCCGCCGATAAAGGTGCGGACGGTGATGCCGGGCGGGTGTCGGAAGTCGTCCGGCAGGTCGGCGGGGTCGGGCAGCAGCAGGAATACCTGCCCGCGTGCTTCAGACGGCATTTGTTCGAGCATAGCGGCGATGGCGGGCAGGGCGGTCAGGTCGCCTGCCAGCAGGTAGTATGCAGCCGGTTTCAGGATGCTGCCGCGTTTGGGGGCGGTGATGCCGACTGTTTGGCCGGGCAGGGCGCGGGCGGCGAAGGCGGCGGCCGGGCCGTTGTCGCCGTGGAGGACGAAATCGACTTCCAGCAGGCATTTGCCGGCATCGAAGCGGCGGACGGTGTAGGTGCGGCTGTAAGGTTTGGCCGACGGGTCGCGCCATTTCGGACGGCCGTTTTCAAAGCCTTCGGGCATTTGCGGCTCGGCCTGCCCGCTTCGGGGCAGCAACAGTTTGAACGGTACGCCGTTGCTTTCGCAGGGGTAGTCGGCCAGTTCGGGGCCGGAAAAGGTGATGCGGCACATGTTTTTGCCCAGCATCCTGCGGTTTTGCACTTGAATCAGGCGGGGTCTGTCGGGGTGTGTCATCAGGTTGTCCTCGTTTCAGGTTACGGTTTGCGGGAGGGTGTTTCAGCGGGGAAAGGGATTTGGCTTGGGTCGGTTGCGGGGTCTGCTTCTAATGGAAACCTGGGTTTGGCTGCGTGCAAACCTGCGGTGTTTGTTTTCATTCCGTTGAAACTGTGTTTCAGACGGCCTTTTTCAGACGGCCTCTGCGGTTTTTTCGGCGTACTTCGCGCTGTTCGGCTTGGGCAGGCGCAGGGTCGGGCTGTGTTGCAGGGTGTAGATGGCGGTGTCGATAATCGGCGGGACGACGGCTTCCAAATCCAGGTCGTCTTCGTGCAGCCACATTTCCATCAGGCCGCAGATGGTGGCGCGCAGGTAGGTGATGGCCAGGTCGATGTGGAGGTCGCCGGGCAGTTCGTTGCGGGCGGTGCAGCGGAGGACGATTTCGCGCAGCTGCTCTTCCCACAGGGCAATGTATTTTTTCTGTACGGCCATGATGGCTTTGTTTTCTTCCGTATATTCGCATTTCAAATGGGTGATGACGAAGAGTTTGTAGTGCAGCTCGTCGTGTTTGATGTGGGCGAAGATGCTGTTCAGCAGTTGTTTCAGGCCTTGTTTGTCGGCTTTTTTGAGGCCGTCTGAAAATGTGGTGCTGAAGTCTTCGAAGGTTTGCCGGAACAGTTCTTCAAACAGTTCTTCCTTGTTTTTGAAATGCCAGTAAAGCGCGCCGCGCGTTACACCTGCATTGCGGGCGATGGCTTGAAGCGGGGTTTTCGCCACGCCATGGAGGAAAAAGGTGTCGAGGGCGGACTGCAACAGCTGCTCGCGGGTTTTTTGGGCTTCGGCCTTGGTTTTTCTCATGGTTTGTGAAACGGAATAAGTAAAAAAATTCCGCGCATTATAAGATTCAATTTACTTACATTCAGCATTGTATGTATAATGCGCGGCTTCAAGTTGTCATAAAAAGAGCGGATTAGGCCGTCTGAACATTCAGACGGCCTGATTTGGTGCAGGTTTGAACAGAATTTATACAGGAAACGATATGATGCAGAAATTTTCCGCGCACACGGCAAGGTTGGCTGTTTTGGCTGCTGCCACCGCTTTGGCTTTGGCCGCCTGCGGCGGCAAAGACGGCGGTCAGGCGGCTGCGGGGCAAAAACAGGGCGGCGCGCAACAAAAGCAGGCTCCCTCGCCCGTGGTCGAAGTGGTTACCGTAGAGCCGCAGGATGTGGCCTTGAGCGTCGAACTGCCCGGCCGTCTGGAGGCCGTGCGTTCCGCCGACGTGCGCCCGCAGGTGGGCGGTATCGTTAAACGCCGCCTGTTCCAAGAGGGCAGTTATGTGCGCGAAGGCCAGCCGCTGTATCAGCTGGAAGACGCGACTTATGTCGCCTCGCTGGAAAGTGCGCGCGCCCAACTGGCTTCGGCCGAAGCGACGCTTGCCAAAGCCAATGCCGACCTGGCACGCTACCGCCCGCTGGTAGAAGCCGATGCCATCAGCAAGCAGGAATATGATGCCGCCGTTACCGGAAAACGTTCTGCCGAAGCCGGTGTGAAAGCAGCCAGGGCGGCCATCAAGTCGGCGCAAATCAATGTGAACTATTCCCGCATCACCGCGCCGATTTCCGGCTTTATCGGCCAGTCTAATGTTTCCGAAGGCGCACTGGTCGGCGCAAGCGATGCCACGGCGATGGCCAACATCAAACAAACCGATCCGATGTATGCCAACGTAACCCAATCGGCCAATGAAATCATGAAGCTGCGCCAGCAGATTGCAGACGGCCGTCTGAAAGCCGTCGACGGCCGTATCGAAGTGGACATCAAACTGGAAGACGGCACGGTTTATCCGCAAAAAGGCTTTTTGATGTTTGCCGATACCACCGTCAGCGAAACCACGGGGCAGGTGAAACTGCGCGTGGTCGTGCCCAATCCGCAAAACGTCTTGTTGCCCAACCTTTACATCCGCGCCGTGATGTCGCAGTCTGTCGTGCCGAACGCCTATGTCGTGCCGCAGCAGGCGGTAACGCGCGGACAGCAGGACACCGTACTCGTGGTGAACGCGAAAAACGAAATGGAGCCGCGCCCGGTAACCGTGGCGGCGCAGCAGGGTAATAACTGGGTGATTACTTCCGGCCTGAATGCGGGAGACAAGGTTGTTGTCGCCGGTACCACCATTGCCGGCATGATGGCTGCGCAGACCGGCGTGAAAACGGTTACGACGAAAGAATGGACGCCGCCTGCCGAAGCCGCCACTACCCCTGCCGCACCTCAGTCCGCCGCCGCTTCCGCCCCCCAGTCTTCCGCCTCCGAGCCGAAAACCGACGTTCAGACGGCCTCAGAGGTCAAACCCGAAGCCAAATCCGCTTCCGAAGCCAAATCCAAATAAGGAACAGCGCATATGGCTAAGTTTTTTATCGACCGCCCCATTTTCGCGTGGGTAATCGCGATATTTATCATACTGGCGGGCGTCATCGGCATCCGTTCGCTGCCGGTGTCGCAATATCCGTCGGTGGGCGCGCCCACCATCACACTGACTGCCGTCTATCCCGGCGCGTCGGCACAAGTGATGGAAGACAGCGTGCTGTCCGTCATCGAACGGAACATGAACGGCGTGGAAGGTTTGGACTACATGACCACCAACGCCACATCCAGCGGCGGCGGCACGGTCAGCCTGACCTTTACACCGGAAACCGACGAGAGTTTTGCCCAAGTCGAGGTGCAGAACAAACTGTCGGAAGTAACCGCGATGCTGCCCGCTACCGTGCAGCAAAACGGTGTAACCGTGTCTAAATCGCGCTCCAACTTCCTGATGGTGTTGATGATGTCGTCCGACACCATCGGTACGGAAGAAATCGCCGACTATGTGGAGCGTAATATCAAGCCCGAAATCCAACGCATCGACGGCGTCGGCGAAGCCCGCCTGTTCGGTTCGCAACGTGCGATGCGGGTTTGGGTGGATCCGAAAAAGCTGCAGAACTACAACCTCTCCATGGCTGAAGTTTCGTCTGCCATCTCGGCACAAAACGCCCAAATCTCCGCCGGTTCGCTCGGCGACCTGCCGAATGTGCCCGGACAGACCATTACCGCCACCATCACGGCGGAAGGCCAGCTGAAAACGGCTGAGGAATTCGGCAACATCATCGTCCGTGCAAACACTGACGGTTCCAACGTCTATCTGAAAGACGTGGCGCGTGTCGAATTGGGCAGCCAGGAATATGCCACTTCCACCCGACTGAACGGCAAGCCGGCCGTCGGTATGGCCGTCATGCTGTCCAACAAGGGTAACGCGATGGCCACTGCCGCCGCCGTGCGCGAACGGATGGACGAATTGCAGAAATTCTTCCCCGGCGACATGAAGTGGGATGCACCTTACGACAGCTCGAAATTCGTTTCCATCTCGATTAAAAAAGTGGTGCAGACGCTGGCCGAGGCAATTTTGCTGGTGTTTGTCGTGATGTTCCTCTTCCTGCAAAACATCCGCTATACCCTGATTCCGACCATTGTCGTACCGATTTCGCTGCTGGGCGCGTTTGCCTGCCTGCAATATCTCGGTATGTCGATTAACGTGCTGACCATGTTCGCCATGGTGCTGGTGATCGGTATCGTCGTGGACGATGCGATTGTGGTGGTGGAAAACGTGGAAAGGATTATGAGCGAGGAAGGGCTGCCGCCGAAAGAGGCGACGAAAAAAGCCATGTCGCAGATTTCCGGCGCGGTTATCGGTATCACCGCCGTGTTGATTTCCGTGTTTGTGCCGCTGCTGTTCTTTACAGGCGCGAGCGGCAAGATTTATACCCAGTTCGCCGCCACCATGGCGATAGCGATTACCTTCTCGGCTTTCTTCGCCCTGTCGCTGACCCCCGCCTTGTGCGCCACCCTGCTCAAACCGATTCCGAAAGGGCATCATGAAGAGAAAAAAGGCTTCTTCGGCTGGTTTAACCGCACTTTCAGCAAAGGCACGCACAAATACGAAAGCGTCGTGGCTAAAGTGTTGAAGCACGCGGTGCCGATGCTGGTGGTGTATGCGGCATTGGGCGGCGTGGCCGGGCTGCTGTACAAAAACATCCCGGATTCCTTCCTGCCGCAGGAAGACCAAGGCAGCCTGATGATGATGGTCCAGCTTCCGGCCGGTGCGACCAAAGAGCGTACCGATGCGACTTTGGCCACTGCCAACGCAATCATCACCAAAATGCCGGAAGTGGAAAGCTTCCTCGGCGTGTCCGGCTTCAGCTTTGCCGGTTCGGGTCAGAACATGGGTTTCGGCTTCATTACGCTGAAAGACTGGTCCGAAAGGACTGACCCTGCCAGCAGCGCGGCTGCCGTGTCCGGTAAACTCACCGGCGCGATGATGGGCAGCATTAAAGACGGTTTCGGTATTGCCATCAATCCGCCTGCCATCATGGAATTGGGTACCAGTTCGGGTTTTGAATTCTATCTGCAAGACCGTAACAACAGCGGCCATGCCGCATTACTGGCCAAGCGCAACGAACTGATTGCCAAAATGCGCCAAAACCCGATGTTCGACAGTGCAAACATCCGCGCCTCCGGTTTGGAAGACGCACCGCAGCTCAAGCTGGAAATCGACCGTCAGGCCGCAGCGGCTCAAGGTATTGATTTCTCGTCCATACGCAGCGTTTTGGGAACGGCATTGAGTTCTTCGTATATCAACGATTTCCCGAATAACGGCCGCCTACAGCGTGTAATCGTCCAAGCCGACGCACAGTCGCGTATGCAGCCGGAAGACATCCTCGCGCTGACCGTGCCGAACAAATCGGGCGTTGCTGTGCCGCTGTCCACCATCGCTACCGCGAAATGGGAAAACGGCATGGAGCAGAGTGTGCGCTTCAACGGCTATCCGGCCATGAAACTGGAAGGTGCGACCGCCAACGGCTACTCCACCGGACAGGCAATGGCCGAAGTGAAAAGGTTGGTGGATGAACTCGAAGGCGGCTACAGCTTGGAATGGGGTGGGCAGTCGCGTGAAGAAGCCAAAGGCAGCTCACAAACCTATCTGGTTTACGGCTTGGCGATTTTGGCCGTCTTCCTCGTGTTGGCCGCACTGTATGAAAGCTGGTCGATTCCGCTCTCCGTGATTTTGGTCGTGCCGCTGGGCTTCCTCGGCGTGGTGCTGGGCATCACAGGCCGCAACGGCTTCCTCGCCCTGTTCGGCGTGCCGCCGCAATATTTGGACGATATCTATTTCCGAGTCGGCCTGATTACTGTGATTGGTTTGATCGCGAAAAACGCCATTCTGATTATCGAATTTGCCAAAGACCTGCAAGAGCAGGGCATGGATGCGGTGAAATCGGCACTTCAGGCGGCGCATCTGCGTTTCCGTCCGATTATCATGACTTCCTTCGCCTTTATTTTGGGCGTGGTACCGCTGTTCTTCGCTTCGGGCGCAAGCTCGGCCAGCCAGCGCGCCATCGGTACTTCCGTATTGTCGGGCATGTTGGTCGGCACCATCCTGTCGGTCTTCCTCGTGCCGCTGTTCTATGTGGTAATACGCAAGCTGTTCAAAGGCAAGCAGCCGCAACAACCGCAACAGCCTGCCCTGCCAATGCACGGCGAATAAACCACCGGCTTTTCAGACGGCCTCCGAACGCATAGGGAGGCCGTCTGAAAAACAACAAGGACCAAACATGAAACAAAATTTTTTCAAACCCCTTTTGAGTGCGGCCGCCGTTGCCGCCGCATTGTCCGGCTGCACCATGATTCCGAAATACGAACAGCCGCAGGTCGCGGTGTCGGAAACGTTCAAATACGATAAGGCGCAAAACAGCATTCAGGCGGCCTCATTGGGCTGGCAGGATTATTTTGCCGACCCGCGCCTGCACCGCCTGATTGAAATCGCGCTGGAACGCAATACCGACCTGCGTACCGCCGCGCTCAACGCCGAAGCACTGCGCGAGCAATACCGCATCACGCGCGCCAACCTCTTCCCGACGCTGGCGGCTAACGGCAACGGGGCGCGCCAGCGTACCGCAGCCGACCTTGCGGGAGGCCGTGCCGCCATCACCGAATCGTACAGCGTCGGCCTCGGCGTATCGGCATACGAACTCGACCTCTTCGGCAAAGCGCGCAGCAACAACCGTGCCGCGTTGGAAAGCTACTTCAACAGCACCGCCGCCCGCGATGCCGTCCACCTGACCATTGTCGCTTCCGTGGCCAAAGCCTATTTCAACGAACGCTACGCCGAAGAAGCAATGAAACTGGCGCAAAACGTTTTGAAAACCCGCGAGCAAACCTACCGCCTGAGCCAGTTGAAACACAAAGCGGGAGTGATTTCCGCCGTTGATTTGCGCCAACAGGAGGCCTTGATTGCCTCCGCACAGGCCGATTACGAAACGGCCGTGAAAAACCGCGAGCAGGCGCGCAACGCCTTGTCCGTGCTGATTAACCAACCCCTTCCGGACGATTTGCCGGCAGGATTGCCGCTGTCGCGTCAGTTTAAAGTCAGCCGCCTGCCCGCAGGCCTGACATCCGACGTGTTGCTCAACCGCCCCGACATCCGCGCCGCCGAACACTCGCTGAAACAGGCCAATGCCAATATCGGTGCCGCCCGCGCCGCATTCTTCCCGAGCATCACCCTCACAGGCAGCGTCGGATCGGCTTCCAACGAATTGAACAACCTGTTCAAATCCGGCAACGGCACTTGGGCGTTCGCACCTTCAATCAATATTCCGATTTTCACTTGGGGCGCGTTGAAAGCCAGCCTTGATGCGGCGAAAATCCGTCAGCAGATTCAGGTTGTGAACTATGAAGCGGCGGTACAAAGTGCGTTCAGGGACGTGGCCGACGCATTGGTGGCACGCGAGCAGCTGGAAAAAGCCCATGCCGCCAAAGCCAAACAGAGCAAGGCTTACGCCGACCAACTGCGCCTGATTCAACTGCGCTACAAGCACGGCGTTTCCAGCGCGCTCGACCTGCTCGATGCCGAACGCAGCAGCTATGCCGCCGACAGCGCGCTGTTGGCCAGCAGTCTGACGCGGCTGGAAAACATGGCCGACCTCTACAAAGCACTCGGCGGCGGTTTGAAACGCTTCGGCAACGATACGGGGGAAGCGGCGGAAGAGGCCGTCTGAAACGCGGTTGCTGCAAAGCGGGAGCAAGGCTCCCGTTATGATTGGGCCGTCTGAAAAACAGTTTTGCCAAACGGCAAACGGATTTTTCAGACGGCCTTTTTATGTTTGCTGGGCCGCAGGCGGAAGATTATGGTAAGTGTGTTAAATCGGGATCAAGAAAGTAGGGATTGGCGGGGAAATGAATTCGCTTTAACTTCATTACACTAATGGTTTGAAGGATGGGGAAACTTGACCGAACCATTTGATATAGCTATCTTCTAATAAAAAATAAAAATATTTACATACGCACCGCAACGCTTTTTTCCACTCCTTAACAGAAAGGATATTGCAATGCCTTGCTTCCCCCGTAATTTACCGCGTCTGACCTCCATCCTCCTGTCGGCCTGTACCGCTTTCTTCGCCGCCGCACACGGCGACCATACCCATTGGGGCTATACTGGACACGACTCTCCCGAAAGCTGGGGCAATCTGTCTGAAGAGTTCCGTTTGTGTTCTACAGGCAAAAACCAATCTCCGGTAAACATTACCGAAACCGTTTCCGGCAAACTGCCCGCCATCAAAGTCAATTACAAACCGAGTACGGTTGACGTGGAAAACAACGGCCATACCATCCAAGTCAATTATCCCGAAGGCGGCAACACCCTGACCGTGAACGGCCGCACCTACACCTTGAAACAGTTCCACTTCCACGTGCCGAGCGAAAACCAAATCAAAGGCCGTACTTTCCCGATGGAAGCCCACTTCGTCCACTTAGACGAAAACAAACAGCCTTTGGTGTTGGCCGTGCTGTATGAGGCCGGCAAAACCAACGACCGACTGTCTTCCATCTGGAACGTCATGCCGATGACCGCAGGAAAAGTGAAGCTCGACCAACCGTTCGACGCATCCACCCTGCTGCCGAAACGGTTGAAATACTACCGCTTTGCCGGTTCGCTGACCACGCCGCCGTGCACAGAGGGTGTATCATGGTTGGTGTTGAAAACTTATGATCACATCGACCAGGCGCAAGCGGAAAAATTCACCCGCGCCGTCGGTTCGGAAAACAACCGCCCCGTACAGCCGCTGAATGCACGGGTAGTCATCGAATAAGCGGTAACGCCGAAAATTAAAAAGGCCGTCTGAAAACCGGAAAAAGGGTTTTCAGACGGCCTTTTTGTATTGGAAAGCCGGAGGATTTGCTTGTGGGTTGATTAGCGGTCGCGCCGTTTTTCTTCGGCATGTTCCTTGATGGAGGCGCACATGCCGGCGGTGTTGCCGCCGTTCATCAGCATCGCCGGTTTGCCATTGATGGTGTAGCCGCCGCTGCCGTTGTCGGCGATGACGGTTTTGCCGTCGTCCAGTTGCAGGCTGTTTGGCGTTTCCTGCCAGCCGCCGTTTTTGACGTCGTTTTGGACGACCATACAATAGCTGCCGTCGGTCAGGATGCCGATAAGCTGCGAACCCATGGTCATGTAAACGCCGGGAGGCGGGGTTTGTGCGAAGGCCTGTGCCGACAGCATCAAGGCGGTGGCGGCGGTTAGAAATCGGAGGGCGGTTTTCATCAAAAATCCTTTTCGGTACGGCTCCCGCAGGACGGGATTTTTATCGCCGCCTGTGTGGCACTGCGGTTTGAAAGTCGGAGGAAGCCTGATTATCCGTGCCTCCGAGGCCGTCTGAAAGCGGCTGAACGGTTTTTTACTTTGTTTGAAACACGTTTGCGCCGCGCGGGATATTTTCAGACGGCCTTCCGGTTTAAACCTCCGAACGTTTGAAGTCGCGCGGGCGGAAGCCCAAAAGGGCGAGCGAGGTGAAGTACAGCGTGATGCCCAGAAGCACCAGCCAGCCCAGTTGCAAAGCCTTCTGCCAGCCGCGGATGTCCGTCCACTGCATGGGCATGAAGGATTGCGCCGCCCACAGGCCGAAGCACATGACGGCCAGCGCGATGGCGAGTTTGGTCAGGAAACGCCGCCAGCCCGCGTCGGGTTGGTAGAGGCCTTTCAGTCGGAGCAGCGTGAGCAGCAGCGCGGCGTTCAGGCATGCGCCCAGTCCGACCGACAGCGACAGGCCGACGTGTTTCAGCGGTACGATGAAGGCGATGTTCATCAGTTGGGTCACAATCAGTGAGAATACGGCCACTTTGACCGGCGTTTTGATGTTTTGCTGGGCGTAGAAGGCGGGTGCAAGCACTTTAATCATAATTTGGCCGACCACGCAGAAGGAGCAGGCAATCAGCGCGTTTTTCGTCATCACTGCGTCGTTCAGGGTGAAGCCCTTGTTCATGAACATGGTGGCAATCAGCGGGAAGGAGAGCATGGACAGCCCCAGCGCGGCGGGCGCGGCCAGCAGGCAGCACAGGCGCAGTCCCCAGTCGAGCAGCTTGGAGAATTCGCGCGGGTTGCGGCCGCCGGCGTGTTTCGACAGCGTGGGCAGCAGTATCGTGCCGAGCGCGACGCCGAGTACGCCGGTGGGCAGTTCGGTCATGCGGTCGGCGTAATACATCCATGTGATGCTGCCGCTTTGCAGGTAGGACGCGAAGATGGTGTTGATGACCAGCGAAATCTGCGTCACGCTGGCGGCGAATACGGCAGGCATCATTTGTTTGATGACGCGGTTTACCGCCGAATTTTTAAAGTCCAGCTTGGGCAGGTTGAGAAATCCTTGTTTGGCCAGCCAGGGCAGTTGGAATACGAGCTGCAACACGCCGCCGACAAACACCGCCCACGCCAGCGCGGTAATCGGCGGGTCGAAGTAGGGCACGAGGAACAGGGCGAAACCGATGAACGACAGGTTCAGCAGTACCGGCGTGAAGGCGGGGATTTGGAACTTGTGGTAGGTGTTGAGTATCGAGCCGACAAACGACGACAGAGAAATCAACAGGATATAGGGGAACATTATCCGCAGCAGGTCGGCGGAGAGTGCGAGCTTGTCGGGCTTGTTGGCAAAACCTGTCGCCGTGGCATGAATAATCCACGGTGCGGCCAACACGCCGATTGCGGTTACAACGGTGAGCACGAAGGTCAGCATTCCCGCGATGTGGCGGACGAATTCGCGCGTGGCTTCGGGCGATTTGGTTTGCTTGTATTCCGCCAGTATCGGCACGAAGGCTTGGGCGAACGCGCCTTCGGCAAAGATGCGCCGTAGCAGGTTGGGCAGTTTGAAGGCGGTGAAAAAGGCATCGGTCGCATCGCCCGCACCGAATACCCGCGCGATAATCATGTCGCGGACAAAGCCGAGTATGCGCGATAGCATGGTCATGCTGCCGACTTTGCCGAGCAGGGAGAGTAGGTTCATGGTTTGGATGCCGCAAAAGCCGTTTCAGACGGCCTCCAGCGGGAAAGCGGATAAAGGAGCGAAGTATAAACCAAGGCCGTCTAAAAACGAACATGGCGGATGAGCTTCTTAGAAACGAAATTCGCTGCGTTCGTTTTAGTTCCGCAGAAACCCACTGCGTTCGTTTTAGCTTCGCAGAAACTCACTACGTTCGTTTTCAGACGGCCTTTCTTTCGGCAACAGGCAAGAGAAGGCAAAAGCCGCTATTGTGCCCGCAAGGGTGGTGCCCGAGAGTGGAATGCCGACAATATCGGCATTCAGTATCCCGAACAATAAGCCGCATACGCTGCCAATAAAGGTCATGGTTACAACGCCTTGCGGATTGCGGTGTAGTTTGAGGGCGGCGGTAAGCACGGCGGTTACGGATGCGGGGAGGCAGCCGAAAGGCCACGATGCGATGGTGATGCCGATGAACAGACTGAAATCGAAATACGTCGCGCGCGGCAGGAAGGCGGCCAGGCCGCCAAGAGAAGGGGCAAGCAAAAAACACAGCCACATCAAAATGACATAGCGTTCTTTGTTGTTGCTGTTTTTGTTGGCCAGGGAGACGGTCATGCCGGAGAGAAGAGCGAGGCTGAGCAGCGGCGACAGGATGAGATATACCATGTGATTGACTAGGGGTCGGCAAATGAGGCCGTCTGAAACGAGCGTTGCGGGTTTCAGACGGCCTCGGTTGTTTTTATTCGGCGTAGAGTTTGTGTTTGCGGATATAGTGCCAAACGTTTCCGTCCAGCATTTCCGCCGCATCTAAGCCGTTTTTCAGACGGCCTCTGATGTCGCTGGAGCTGATGTCGAGCAGCGGGGCTTGGAGCAGGTGCAGCGAACCGTTTTGCAGTGCTTCGCCCAGCCAGCCGTGCAGTTCGCGCGGGGCTTGTGCGAGGCTGCCGCCGTTTCGGTTGGCAACGGCGATGTTGGTTTGGCGGACCAGTGTCTGCCATTTTTTCCAGGTGTGCAGTTTGAGCAGGCTGTCCATGCCCAGCAGCCACCACAGTTCGGCCGTGGGAAATTGCTGGCGGAAAATCTGTACGGTGTCGAAGGTGTAGGTGGCACCGCCGCGCACGATGTCGCAGTCGCTGACGGCAAAGCGGGGGTCGGCCGCCGCAGCCAGTTCGGTCATGGCCAGGCGGTGTTCGGCAGGGGTTTGCGCGCCGTCTTTGTGGTAGGGGTCGCCTGCAGGGAGGAAGATGACGCTGTCGAGTTTGAGTTCGTCGGCGAATGCGCGGGCGATGCGGGTGTGCCCTTTGTGTATCGGGTCGAAGGTGCCGCCAAAAAGGCCGATGCGCGTACTCATGCCGGGTTCACCGTACATTCGGCTTTGCCGTCCACAATGAGGGTGAGTTTGCCTGTGGTGGGGTGGATGACGAGGCCGTGCACGGGGATGTAGTCGGGCATCAGGGGATGGCGGCGTATCATGCCGACGGTGTGGCGCACGCTGTCTTCCACGTCGGTAAAGCCGGTGAGCCAGTTGTCAAGGTCGATGCCGGCGTTGCGCAGAGTGTCGATGCGGTCCTCGGATATGCCGAATTCGCCGGTTTTATTCAAAAATGCGTCGGGATTCATGCCGCGCATGCCGCAGTCGTAGTGGGCGATGACCATGATTTCGGTTACCCGCAGTTCGAATACGGCTATCAGCAGGCTGCGCATTACTGAGCCCCATGGGTGGGTTACCAGTGCGCCGGCGTTTTTGATCAGTTTAGCATCGCCGTTTTTCAGCCCGAGGGCGCGCGGCAGCAGTTCGGACAGGCGGGTGTCCATGCAGGAAAGGATGGCGAGGCCGCGTTCGGGATATTTGTTGCTGAAGAATTGGGCGTATTCACCGGACTCGACGAAGTTTCGGTTGTAGTCGAGTATTTCGTTTAATGTGTCCATCAGTATTCCTTTATCGTGGTACGTTTGGTTGTCCGAGTGTTTTCAGACGGCCTTTGATGTCGGTATGACAGCCGTCAGGCCAGGCTGCCGAAACGCCGTCTGAAATAAACCAGTGCCGGGCCGTGGGTGGTTTTGCCGTCGTGGACGGCGATTTCGTCGATTTCCACCATGAATACCCAGTGGGTGCCGATTTCGCTTTGTGTGGTGAGGGTGCCGTGCAGGTGTGCCAGCGCGCCTTCTACTTGAAGCTGGCCGTTGCGCCCCCTGTGCCAGATGTGGTATTCGAAACGTTCTTCGGGCGAGAGTTTGGTCATGCCGGCGAAATGTTCGGCCACGTCTTGCTGTCCGGCAGCGAGCACGTTGATGCAGACGGCGCGGTTTTCCAATAAAACGGGCACGATGGCTGATTGGCGGTTGATGCACAGCATGACGGTGGGCGGTTCGTCGGTAACGGCGGTAACGGCGGTCATGGTGATGCCGTAGCGTCCGGCCGTGCCGTCAGTGGTGATGACGTGTACGCCAGAGGCGCAGGCGGCCATGGCGTCGCGAAAGGGGAGTTGGAGGGTGTGCGGCATAAGTTTTGTCGGATTACGGTATCGTGCGGGTGTTTCAGACGGCCGGACGTAAAGACGCGGCAGGCGGGTATTCTACCCGACACTGCCGCTTCGGTGTGGTTTTGTCCGGCCTGTTATTCGGCTTCGGACTCCCGTTGTTTCAATGTGCTTAATTCATGAAGCAATTCGAGCAGTTTGTCCATTTTTTCGCGTGTCATTTTGTTTTCGATGTCGTCATAGCAGGCATCGATTGCCGAACAGGTTTTTTCGTACATGTCCGCGCCTTCGTCGGTCAGCTTCAAAAAAACCCTGCGTTGGTCGTTGGATGGTTTCATCCGCACCAGCAGGCGTGCTTTTTCCAGCCGTGTCAAAATGCCGGTCAGGCTGGGGCGCAGTATGCAGGCCTGATCTGCCAAATCCTGAAAATCCAAAGTGCCGTTTTCCGCCAACAGGCGGATGATGCGCCACTGTTGGTCGGTAATGCCCGCCTCGTTCAAAACGGGGCGAAAGTAGGATGAAAGGGCATCGCGCGCCTGCAGCAGGCTGATGTTGATCGAACGGTGTTTAGAAATACCCATAAAAATTTCCTTCGCAAAGGGAAAACAGTCATTTGTTATGAATTAAATGGTATGTGTTTTAATCAAAAGCTGCAAGCAAAAATTCACTTCGCATAACTATTTTCCGTTATTTTTACTTTTTCTTTGCAATCGGAAGTAGAACGGGAACTTTTATTGATGGTTTTAAAGGGATGGAAAATAATTTTTAAACATACAATTATAATCGAATTCCTAGTATAACCTACTTATTCTGCCTCCCCGATGCTTTCGATGCGCCAGAGGCCGTCTGAAAGAATCAGGCGCGATACCGAAACATTGGGTACGCTGCGGTATTCGATTGCTTTGGGGTCTATGCTTTTCAAAATCGCCGTAATCGTCATGCCGTGCGACACTGCCAATACGCGGCGGCAGCCCGCACTTTCACGGGCGATTTGTTCAAGGGCCCGTCTGGTGCGGGCGGTAAATCGTTCCTCGTTTTCCGCCAAAGCCAGAGGATCGACTGCCGCCACGGATTCAGCCAGCAAATGCCGATCCGCACGGCGGAAGGCCGTCTGAAAAGCTGCCGCATCGGGAAAACCGTTTTGTTTGGCCAGCTTTTGGTGCAGCACATGGGTAAACTCGCCTTCAAAGCCGCCGAAGCAATATTCGCGCAAATCGGGTAGTTGCCGGACAGCCAAGCCGCCTTGCCCTGCCTGTTGCAATATCAGGCCGAGACCTTTGCAAAATTTCTTTTCCTCCAACAACCGAAACCCAAACACAGGTTTTCGGCCGTTTTCGCCCCTAATTGCTCCTAATTTTACCCAAATACCCCCTTAATTCT
>NZ_JBQCVA010000031.1:0-27074 GCF_051962715.1 Neisseria sp. P0008.S010 | reverse complement strand
CGGTTCGGGTTAAGGGTAAATCTGATTGCAGGACTGATTAATGCGATGGGATGAATATTTTCGCAAGAGGTCTAATATCCCAGATTATCTAGACGCATATAGCAAATATACAAAAAGCCGGTCAAAAAGTGACCGGCTTTATATTACTCATCCCGTGTATCAGCTTTATCAACCAACTCAACCAAAGCTAGCGGTGCATTATCACCTTGACGGAATCCACATTTTAAAATACGAATATAGCCGCCATTACGAGACATAAAACGTTGCCCCAAATCATCAAATAACTTAACCACTACATCACGATCACGTGTCCGATTAAAAGCCAATCTACGATTTGCCAAAGATGGCTTCTTACCTAAAGTAATTAACGGCTCTACAACTCGGCGAAGTTCTTTTGCTTTTGGCAAAGTTGTCACGATAGATTCATGAATCAACAAAGAATTTGCCATATTCCTTAACATTGCAGCCCTATGACTACTAGTCCTATTTAATTTACGATTACCATTACGATGGCGCATACTATTATCCTTTAATATTCAAACCTTAAGGCTTCTCTAAATTTATTGGAGGCCATGCTTCAAGTTTTGAACCTAGAGTCAATCCTTTAGAAGCAAGAACTTCTTTAATTTCATTTAAAGATTTCCTACCCAAGTTTGGCGTTTTTAACAACTCTGTCTCAGTACGCTGAATCAAATCACCAATATAATAGATATCTTCAGCTTTCAGGCAGTTAGCAGACCGTACTGTTAATTCCAAATCATCTACAGGACGTAATAAAATAGGATCAATAGGTGGAGCTACCTCCTCAACTTCCTCAATAGGAGTGCCTTGCAAATCAGCAAAAACAGCCATCTGATCAATCAATATTCGAGCAGCACTACGAACTGCTTCTTCCGGCTCTAAAGAACCATCCGTTTCAATATCTAAGACTAACCGATCAAGATCTGTTCGCTGCTCCACTCGTGCAGGCTCAACATCAAAGCTAACACGAGCAATAGGAGAAAAACTTGCATCCAATTGAATAGATCCAATATTATTCTCATTCCCTGATTTTTTCCGTCCTACAACAGATTGGTAACCGCGGCCTTTCTCGACCTTAATTTCCATTTCAATGTCAGCATTATCGGACAAATGACAAATAATATGATTAGGATTTATAACTTCAGCGTCATGTGGCAACTCAATATCACTTGCCAACACCACACCTGAACCTGACTTCTTCAACTTCAGACGCACTTCATTTCGGCCATGCAGTTTAAATATTACACCCTTAATATTTAACAACACATCAACAACATCTTCTTGAATACCATCTAATGTAGAATATTCATGTAACACACCTGTTATTGAAACCTCTGTTGGCGCAAAGCCATCCATAGATGACAATAAGATGCGACGCAACGCATTACCTAAAGTATGACCGAATCCCCGCTCAAATGGTTGCATCGACACTTTTGCGCGAGTAGGTGATATAGTGCTAACATCAATTTGCCTAGGCTTCAAGAATTCGGAAGTGCTATTATGCATTTAGCTGTCCCTCTTTAAGCTAGTATTTACTTGGAATAGAATTCCACCACTAGCTGTTCATTAATATCACCAGTTAACTCTGAACGGTCGGGCATATTTTTAAAAACACCTTCCATTTTACCAGTATCAACAGCAACCCAGCCAGGCAAACCAATCTGAATAGCCAACCCTAATGCTTCCTGAATTCGAACCTGTTTTTTAGCCTTCTCCCGAACGGCAACAACATCACCTGGTTGAACTTGAAAAGAAGGGATATTTACGACATGTCCATTAACGACAATAGCCTTATGAGCAACCAATTGTCGCGCTTCTGCTCTCGTAGACCCGAAACCCATACGATAAACCACATTATCTAAACGGGATTCTAATAGTTGCAATAACAATTCCCCTGTGGAGCCTTTTCTTCTAGAAGCTTCCGCAAAATATCGTCTAAATTGACGTTCCAATACACCATAAATACGGCGTATTTTTTGCTTTTCACGCAACTGCAGACCATACCCCGAAAGCCGTGCTTTTTTTGCACCATGCTGACCAGGAGCTGAGTCAAATTTACACTTAGATTCTACTGAACGACGAGCACTTTTTAGGAACAAATCAGTCCCTTCTCGACGAGCCAATTTACATTTAGGGCCAATATACCGTGCCATAATTCCAATCACTCCAAATTCTAGATACGACGTTTTTTAGGCGGACGACAGCCATTATGTGGCAATGGCGTCACATCTGTAATACTAGTTATTTTAAAACCCAGAGCATTCAAAGCACGAACAGATGACTCTCGACCAGGACCTGGTCCTTTAATACGCACTTCTAAATTCTTAATACCATACTCTTGGGCAACTTTACCAGCTGTTTCTGCTGCGACTTGAGCAGCGAATGGTGTACTTTTGCGCGAACCTTTAAAACCAGCACCACCAGAAGTAGCCCAAGATAATGCATTCCCTTGGCGATCGGTAATAGTAATGATAGTATTATTAAAAGATGCATGAACATGCACAATACCTTCACTAATAGTCTTGCGTACTTTTTTACGTACACGCAAAGCTGTGTTTGCTTTTGCCATTAAACTAATCCTTTAAAATTTATTTTTTACCTGCAATAGCTTTTCTTGGACCTTTACGTGTACGAGCATTTGTTTTAGTACGCTGCCCACGACAAGGAAGACCACGACGATGACGGAAACCCCTATAACACCCCATATCCATCAATCTCTTAATAGACATAGTTATTTCACGACGCAAATCACCTTCAACTTCATACTGAAGAACTTGCTCACGTAAAGCTTCCAATTGATTTTCATCCAAGTCTTTAACTTTTGTACTACCTTCAATACCTGTTGCAGCACAAATTAACTTGGCACGAGTACTACCTATACCATAAATCGCTTGCAATCCAATTACGATATGAGCATTATTAGGGATATTTACCCCCGCTATACGAGCCATATTTTTTCCTTTTATTACAAACTACTGACCACAATAATAAATTTTAGCAAAGTTAACCTTGCCGTTGCTTATGCCTTGGATCAGTACAAATCACTCGAACTATTCTATTCCGGCGAATAATTTTACAATTACGACAGATCTTTTTAACAGATGGCTGAACGCGCATTATAGCTTCCTTTCATTCAATTACCTAGCTCGAAATACAATACGAGCACGTGACAAATCATAAGGTGTTAATTCAACAGTAACCTTATCACCAGGCGAAATCCGTATATAGTGCATCCTCATCTTACCTGATATATGCCCTAATACTATATAATCATTCTCTAGTTTCACTTTAAAAGTTGCATTAGGCAAAGTCTCTAGGATTTCCCCTTGCATTTGTATAATGTCTTCTTTAGCCATATACTACCCAACTATTACTTATGATATAATATCTCTATTATATTTTTTCATTAACTGTTCATACTGCTGGCTCACCCTATATGAAGAAGCTTGTGTACTAAAATCCATTGCCACAACAACAAGAATTAATAGAGATGTTCCACCCAATGATAAACCAGCCCCCAAAACTGAGGAAAAAAGCTCAGGAATTAAGCATATAACTGTGATATATACTGCCCCCCACAAAGTTATGCGCATAACCACATTCTCTAAGTATAGAGATGTTTGAATTCCAGGTCTTACTCCCGGTACAAAAGCACCACTCTTCTTGAGATTTTCTGCCATTTCCTTGGGACTAAAAACTAACGCAGTATAAAAATAACAAAAGAAAATAATAGAAACCGCAAAAAAGGAAATATAAACAGAATTGCCATGCTGTAACCATAGCAACAGCTTTTGCATCCAACCTACATTATTGCCTCCCCTAAACCAGCCAATAATCGTAACAGGGAAAAGGATTATACTTGAAGCAAAAATAGGCGGAATTACCCCAGCCATATTTAACTTAAATGGTAAATGATTGCTTTTCCCTAAAAACCCCTGGCTATTTGAATTTCTCGCATAATGCACAGGAATTTTACGTTGAGCTGATTCAAAGTAAACAACAATGTATACTAAAAACAAAACACTAATAACAACAATTAATGCTAAAGCCAAATTATTAGTTGCAACATTTAAAAATTGTGATACTCCAAAAGGTATACCAGAAGCAATTCCTGCCATGATAATAAGAGAAATCCCATTACCTATACCTCTTTCCGTTATCTGCTCCCCAAGCCACATCAAAAACATTGTTCCTGTTACCAAACAAATTATTGTAGAAAAATAAAATTCTATTTGTCCAATAACCACAACATTCTGTTGATAGACAAAGGCAGCAGCAGCCACACCTTGCAAAGTAGCCAAGAAAACTGTACACAATCGAGTATATTTGGTAATTATCTTCCGGCCTGCTTCACCTTCCTTTTTTAAGGCTTTTAATGTTGGAATTATTTCTGATGCAAGCTGAACCACAATAGAAGCAGAAATATAAGGCATTATACCAATTGCGAAGATGCTAAATCGTTCCAAGGATCCACCAGAAAACATATTAAGCATATTAAGGATGCCATTGGTAGAATTTTGATAAAAGTCGTTTAAAGCAGCTGCATCAACACCGGGAACAGGAATATGAGCACCAATCCGGAAAACGAATAATGCAGCTAAAAGAAAGATTAGCCGTTGCTTAAATTCACCAGACTTAAATAATTCTAATACCAAATGCTGATTAGCTGCCATTTAGTTATCAACCTTACTCTTCAATTCTACCACCAGCTGCTTCGATTGCAATTTTTGCACCTTTAGTAGCCTTGATACCCTTTAAAATAACAGCTCTTTCTATGCTTCCAGATGAAATTACTTTTACAAATTTCACTTTATCCGAAACAATACCTGCTTGTTTCAGAGAAAATAAATCAACCACATCAGAACTCAATGAATTAAGCTCTGTTAGGTGAACTTCTGCAGTTACCAAGGCAGTCAAAGATCTAAAACCTCGTTTAGGTAATCTTCGTTGTAAAGGCATTTGCCCACCTTCAAAACCAACTTTATGGAAACCACCTGAGCGGCTTTTTTGCCCCTTATGGCCACGCCCACAAGTCTTACCTAATCCACTGCCTATACCTCGACCAACTCGACGGCTAGAATGCTTTGCCCCTTCTGCAGGCTGAATAGTATTTAAAAACATAACTATAGCTCCACCTTTAGCAAATAACGGATTTTATTAATCATACCCCAATTTTCCGGTGTATCTAATACATTCACAACATGGCCACGTCTTTTTAAACCTAAGCCGCGAGCACATGCTCGATGCGAGGAAATAGTACCAATCAAACTTTTAACTAAAGTTATTTGGATCAATTTTTTCTCACTCATCAATATCCCCTAAAATCTTTTCTACGGACATTCCTCTTTTAGCAGCAACTTCCGCTGGCGTGTACAATTTTGATAAACCATCCAATGTAGCACGCACAATATTATAAGGATTAGTTGAGCCATGAACCTTAGCAGAAATATTATGTACACCTAATGCGTCAAATACTAATCTCATTGGTCCTCCAGCCTTAACACCACTACCTTCTTTTGCCGGCTGCATGAATACACGTGTTGCACCATGTTTTCCAAGCACCTCGTGATAGATAGTACCATTTTTAAGAGGAACTTTAATCATTGATCTACGAGCTTGATCCATTGCTTTTTGTACAGCAACAGGAACCTCTTTAGACTTACCTTTTCCCATACCAATACGACCGTCACCGTCACCAACAACAGTTAGTGCAGAGAAAGCCATGATACGGCCACCTTTAACTACTTTAGTTACGCGATTAACTGCGACCATTTTTTCAATCAGGCCGTCACCACGTTCTTCAATTTCATGTTTTGCCATCTGAAAGTCTCCAATTATTAGAAGCTTAAACCATTTTCACGTGCAGCTTCAGCCAAAGCTTTCACACGACCGTGATATTGGAAACCTGAACGATCAAAAGCAACTTTTTCTACACCTACTGCTTTAGCTTTCTCAGCAATGCGCTTTCCTACTACTGCAGCTGCCTCGACGTTGCTACCAGATTTCAGACTATCACGCACTTCAGCTTCCAATGTAGAGGCTTGAGCCAATACTTTATCACCTTCAGCACTAATTACTTGAGCATAAATATGATTATTGCTACGGAACACACATAATCTTACCATTTTCAAGTCCGCAATACGTGCACGGGTTTTGCGTGCACGACGGAGTCGGGTTGTATGTTTATCCATTAGTGAACCTCAATTATTTTTTCTTGGCTTCTTTCATCACTACCACTTCACCTACATAACGAACACCCTTACCTTTATAAGGCTCAGGAGAACGGAATGCACGAATTTCAGCAGCGACTTGACCAACTACTTGTTTATCCGCACCAGTCAAAACGATCTCTGTTTGGCTAGGAGTTTGAACAGAAACACCTTCGGGCATTTCATATACGATTGGATGAGAAAAACCCAAAGACAAATTCAAAACTTTGCCTTGAGCTTGAGCACGGTAACCCACGCCAATCAATTGTAGTTTTTTTTCAAAACCTTCTGAAACACCTTTAACCATATTATTAACTAATGCACGAGCAGTACCTGACATAGCATTTGCCTGTTTACTGTCATTTTTTGCAGCAAAAGTTAATTTACCATCGTTTAATTCAATGGCAACATCAGAATGCAAAGGAAAGGACAACTCGCCATTCTTACCCTTGATAACCAATGCTTCTGTTCCAAATTTTACTTCTACACCAGCAGGAACAGTCACTGGGTTTTTTGCGACACGTGACATTTACTTTTCTCCACTAGGCTACAATGCACAACAACTCACCACCAACACCCTCAGAACGAGCCTTGCGATCAGTCATCACACCTTTAGAAGTACTAACAATAGCGACACCCAACCCGTTCATAACATTGGGAATTTCACTAGAAGCTTTGTAAATACGCAAACCTGGACGTGAAACACGTTTAATTTGCTCAATCACAGGGCGACCTGCATAATATTTCAATTGAATTTCCAATACCGGCTTCGCATCAGCAGAAACCGAAAAATCCTCGATATAACCTTCTTCTTTCAAGACCTTTGCAATTGCACACTTTAATTTGGAAGAAGGCATGGCAACTACTACCTTATCGGCACGTTGCGCATTACGAATACGAGTCAACATATCGGAAATAGGATCATGCATACTCATTATTAATACTCCTATTACCAGCTAGCTTTAACAATACCCGGAATCTCGCCACGCATAGCGATTTCACGGATTTTAATACGACCCAAACCGAATTTACGGAAAGTACCACGAGGACGACCTGTCAAAGCACAACGACGGCGTTGACGTACAGGAGCTGCATTACGCGGAATAGATTGAAACTTGAGACGAGCTTCAAAACGCTCTTCTTCAGTTGCATTCGCATCATTAATAACAGCAAAAATTGCCTCACGTTTGGCTGCAAACTTTTTCGCCAAAGCTTGACGTTTCAGTTCACGATTAATAAGTGCTTTCTTAGCCATGATTATCCTTTAAACGGAAACTTGAACAGCGACAATAAAGCTTTAGCTTCTTCATCAGTTTTTGCAGTAGTTGTAATAGTAATATTCAAACCACGCAAAGCATCAATTTTATCGTATTCAATTTCCGGGAAAATGATTTGCTCGCGAACACCCATGTTGTAATTACCACGACCATCAAAAGATTTGCCACTTACACCGCGGAAGTCACGCACTCGAGGTAATGCAATAGTAATCAACCGATCCAAGAATTCGAACATTTGATCACGACGTAATGTTACTTTGCAACCTACAGGATAATTATCGCGAATTTTAAAGCCAGCGATAGATTTACGAGCAACAGTAACTACTGGTTTTTGACCAGAAATTTTCTCTAAGTCAGATACCGCATGTTCCATAACTTTTTTATCAGCAACAGCCTCTCCAACCCCCATATTTAAAGTAATTTTTTCAATACGAGGAACTTCCATTACTGACTTGTAACCAAACTGTTTAACCAATTCAGGAACAACTGTATCTTTATAAAACTCTCTCAAACGAGCCATGTTATCTCCTTATGCTCCAATAACAGAGCCATTTGATTTGAAGAAACGAACGCGCTTAACTTTGCCTTCATTCTCAATCAGTTTAATACCAACACGGTCTGCTTTATTAGTTTCCGGATTCAGAATTGCAACATTAGAAATATCCAACGGCATTTCTTTTGAAACAATACCACCCTCAATACCACGCATTGGATTAGGTTTTTGGTGACGTTTAACAACGTTGACACCTTCAACAACAACTTTACCACCCAATACACGAACCACTCGACCTTGCTTACCTTTATCCTTACCAGTGATCACAATAACTTGGTCACCTTTAATGATTTTATTCATCGCGCTATTCCTTATAATACTTCAGGCGCCAATGAAACGATTTTCATAAATCGCTCAGTACGCAACTCGCGGGTTACCGGTCCAAAAATACGAGTACCCAGAGGTTCAAGTTTATTGTTTAACAACACTGCAGCATTGTTATCAAATTTAATCAACGCACCATCGGGACGACGCACACCTTTAGCGGTACGAACAACAACCGCATTGTACACATCACCTTTTTTAACCCGCCCACGCGGAGCCGCATCTTTAACTGCGACTTTAACAATATCGCCAACAGAAGCGTAGCGACGCTTAGATCCACCCAACACTTTAATGCACATCACGCGACGCGCACCAGAGTTATCAGCCACATCTAAGATGGTCTGCATTTGAATCATATTATTACCTTTAATTAAATCCAACTTAATTTATCACTTTTAATATTGCATTGCAGTACTCAATACATAGCAATACTAAAACCCAACTAACAGGTTCAAATAAATCAGTTTTGGCCCCAAAGGGAGAAGCATCTAGGAATCTAGTAAGCTCAAAAATAAGGAGCGGAGTATACAGCGTTTTTTTTAAAATTACAAGTCCGCCCCCTGCTATATAAATAGCAAAACTAAATTATATCGAGCGCACTTTTTCTACCAATTCCTTAACTACCCAAGATTTTGTTTTTGATAAAGGGCGACCCTCTTCAATAATTACAACATCACCAACATTACATTGATTTGTTGAATCATGGGCATGAATTTTTGTAGAGCGACGAATAACCTTACCATACAAGGGATGCTTTACCTTCCGCTCAACCAAAACGGTAACTGTTTTATCCATACTATTGCTGACGACCTTACCTTGCAATGTACGAACATTTTTAATTTCGATCATTATTGAGCACCTTTTTCAGCTAAAACAGTCTTAATACGTGCAATATTTCGGCGTATTTTTTTTAACTCACTGGTTTTTCCTAACTGGCCAGTTGCATGCTGCATACGCAAACCAAATTGAACTTTTAATAAATCTATCAACTCTTGGTTTAACTGCTCACTTGATCTATTCTTCAATTCATGAGTTTTCATTATTTACCCACCTGTCTCGTTACAAATACAGTTGGAATTGGCAGCTTAGCTGCAGCTAATGCAAAAGCTTCACGTGCTAAAGATTCCGCAACGCCATCCATCTCATAGAGAATTTTCCCAGGTTTAATTTCTGCAACATAATATTCAACAGAACCCTTACCTCCACCCATACGAACTTGTATTGGTTTCTCTGTAATTGGCTTATCTGGGAATACGCGAATCCAAATACGACCGCCACGTTTAATATGACGTGTCATTGCGCGTCGAGCAGCTTCGATTTGCCTTGCAGTAAGCCTACCACGACCCACAGCCTTCAAAGCAAAATCGCCAAAGCTAACAGCATTACCGCGCATAGCCAAGCCTGTATTGCGTCCTTTATGCTGCTTACGGTACTTCAGTCTAGTTGGTTGCAGCATTGCGTCCTACCTTTCTGCGTTTATGCTCTTGTTCAGGTTTATTCAAAACAACATCTTTGCCTTCACCAGTATATACCCAAACCTTTAATCCAATTACACCATATGTAGTATTTGCCTCACTGGTAGCATAACTTACATTAGCACGCAAAGTATGCAAAGGTACACGCCCTTCCCGGTACCATTCACTACGGGCAATGTCAGCACCATTTAACCGTCCAGAGGTCATAATTTTGATACCTTTTGCACCAACACGCATAGCATTTTGCATGGCACGCTTCATAGCGCGACGAAATTGAACACGTTTTTCTAATTGCTGAGCTATTCCATCTGCAATAATTTGCGCATCCAATTCAGGTTTTCGAATCTCTTCGATATTAACATGAACAGGAACACCCATTAAATTTTGCAAATCACGTTTTAACACATCAATATCTTCACCTTTTCTACCAATCACCATTCCTGGCCGAGCCGAGAAAATAGTAACACGAGCAGATTTGGCTGGCCTCTCAATAACAACACGGCCAATTGATGCATTGAACAAGCGTTTACGTAAATATTCGCGAACATCAATATCTTGCTTTAAGACAACAGAAAAATCGCTACTTTTAGCAAACCACTTTGAAGACCAATCTTTATTTACTGCCAAACGAAAGCCAGTTGGATGAATTTTTTGTCCCATAGCTTTTCCTTAGTTACCCACCGTCACAGCAATATGACATGTTTGTTTTTCAATACGATTTCCACGACCCTTAGCTCGAGCCTGAAAGCGTTTTAATGATGCGGCTTTATCTACACAAATCATAACAACCTTCAGATCGTCGATATCAGCACCTTCATTATGCTCTGCATTGGCAATCGCAGATTCCAGTACTTTTCTAATCAACTCAGCACCTTTTTTAGGGCTAAAAGCCAAAATATTCAGGGCGTGGGCAACATTTTTTCCACGAATTAAATCTGCCACTAAACGAGCTTTTTGAGCAGAAATACGGGCATTCTTATGTAATGCAGATACTCTCATGTCTTACCCCCTACTTTTTCTTCGCTTTTTTATCAGCTAAGTGACCCTTAAAGGTACGGGTCAATGAGAATTCACCTAATTTATGACCTACCATATTATCACTGATAAAAACAGGCACATGTGTCCGCCCATTATGCACTGCAATTGTCAGACCAATAAAATCAGGCAAAATGGTAGAACGGCGAGACCAAGTCTTAATTGGGCGTTTATCATTGCTTGCACGAGCTGCATCAACTTTTTTCAGCAAATGCAAATCAACATATGGACCTTTTTTTAATGAACGAGCCATATTAATTAACCTTTATTCGAGTAACGACGTCGAACAATCATATTGTTCGTGCGTTTATTATTGCGAGTACGATAACCTTTTGCCGGAGTACCCCAAGGACTAACAGGCTCGCGAGCTTCACCAGTACGACCTTCGCCACCACCATGAGGGTGATCTACCGGGTTCATTACCACACCACGAACAGTCGGTCTAACACCGCGCCAACGATTAGCACCAGCCTTGCCAATTTTTTGCAAACTTTGCTCTTCATTGCCTACTTCGCCAATTGTGGCACGGCAATCAACATGAATCTTACGGACTTCACCAGAGCGCAGACGAATCTGAGCGTAAACCCCTTCTTTAGCAAGCAAAACTGCAGATGCTCCAGCAGAACGTGCAATTTGCGCACCCTTACCTGGTTTCATCTCGATACAGTGAATGGTTGTACCAACCGGGATATTACGAATCGGCAAAGTATTGCCCGCTTTAATGGGAGCCTCTGCACCAGAAATCAGTACCGCACCAGCCTGAATGCCTCGAGGGGCAATGATATAGCGGCGCTCACCATCTGCATAACACAGAAGAGCAATATGAGCAGTACGATTTGGATCGTATTCGATTCTTTCTACTTTAGCAGCAATACCATCCTTATTGCGCTTAAAATCTACCACACGATAATGATGTTTGTGACCACCACCTTTATGACGGGTAGTGATATGGCCATTATTATTACGTCCGGCAGTAGTTTTTTTCTTCTCAACCAGAGCCGCAAATGGCGCACCTTTATGCAAACCTTCAGTAGTTACGCGAACCATGCCGCGTCGACCAGCGGAAGTAGGTTTCATTTTTACAATAGCCATCTTACCTTACTCCTTATCAGCCACAGCAGCGGCAGCCTCGAGATCAAGCTCTTGACCTTCAACCAAACTTACATAAGCTTTTTTTACATCGCTACGACGACCAACAGTGCGACCAAAACGTTTCACTTTACCTTTGGTTGTAGTTGTCGTTACCGAAGCCACTTGAACACCAAACAAAAGCTCAACAGCAGCCTTAATCTCCGATTTGGTAGAATCTGGCAATACTTTGAAAGTCATTTGGTTTCGCTTTTCAGCCAACAAATTGCTTTTTTCAGAAACAACAGGGGCTAAAATTACCTTCATCAAACGTTCTTGATTCATACCCACTGCTCCTCTAACTGGGCAATTGCATCCCTAGTAAAAACTACTTTTTTATAACGCAGCAAACTATAAGGATCAACTTGATGTGCTTCCAATACCAATACATTTGGCAAATTGCGGGAAGCCAAGTAAACATTCTCATCAAGCTGTTTAGTTACAAACAACACCTGTTCCAAACCTAAATTTTTTACCTGTCCGGCAAACTCTTTAGTTTTAGGAGTGGCGGCAGCCAGCTCTTCAACCACATAAAGCCGTTCGTCACGCACCAACTGCGACAAAATAGTCGCCATACCGGCACGGTACATTTTACGGTTTACTTTTTGAGTGAAATTTTCGTCAGGCTTGTTGGGGAACGCACGTCCACCACTACGCCATAACGGAGAAGAGGTCATACCTGAGCGGGCACGTCCCGTACCCTTTTGGCGCCACGGCTTTTTAGTAGAATGTTTAACTTCTGCGCGAGTGAGCTGTGCACGATTACCGGAACGGGCATTCGCCAAAAATGCGGTTACCAACTGATGAACCAATGCCTCGTTATACTCACGCGCGAACAAAGCATCAGAAGCAGACAATGCGCCTGAAACCTGACCTTGAGCGTTGATTATTTTTAATTCCATTACGCACCCACTTTCACGCCAGGACGTACAATTACATCGCTATTCACAGCACCCGGCACTGCACCTTTAACAAGCAAAAGATGACGTTCTACATCAACACGTACAATTTCTAAATTTTGCACAGTTGCTTTAGCATTACCGTATTGGCCCGCCATGCGCTGACCCGGGAAAACACGGCCCGGATCTTGAGCCATACCGATAGAGCCAGGCACACGATGTGAGCGCGAGTTACCATGAGAGGTACGTTGAGAATCAAAATTGTGTCGTTTGATCGTACCGGAAAAACCTTTACCTTTTGAGGTTCCGGTAACGTCAACCAGCTGACCGGCTTCAAACAGGGCTACAGTTACTTCGCCACCTGCTTGCAGTTCAGCAGCTTTTTCAGCAGAAACAGCAAATTCAACCAAACCGCGACCAGCTTCGACACCTGCTTTTGCAAAATGTCCAGCTTCAGCCTTGTTAACGCGATTTGCTTTTTTCTGACCGAAGGTAACTTGAACGGCCGTATAACCGTCAGCATCTTCGGATTTGAGTTGAGTGACGCGGTTCGGAGTCATTTCCAACACGGTTACCGGAACAGAAGCACCCTGTTCGTCAAACACGCGAGTCATGCCCACCTTGCGTCCAACCAGACCTAATGTCATGATTATTTTCCTTAAATAAAAGGGGTTAGCTACGATTGGCTAACCATTCGGACAAAAATAAATTCTTGGCATCGAATGCCAAGCCCCGCACTATACTACATTAGCGCATGTATTTTCAAGAAAAATATCGGATTTCACATACTTGTCGGCCAATCGTTGTATTTTTTCTGTAACGCCATAATCAGGCCGTCTGAAAATCAAAAAGGGCGGTCTGAAATTATTTTTCAAACCACCCTTAAACCGATAAATCAAATCCGATTTCGCTTACCCTTAACGGATTACCTGACTCAGTTCGCCCTTGGCATAGCGGTCGGCCATTTTTTCAAGGGAAACAGGTTTGATTTTGCCTGCCTGACCTTCGCAGCCGAATGCGAGGTAGCGGTCGAGACAGATTTGTTTCATGGCTTCGACGGTTTTGCTCAGGTATTTGCGCGGGTCGAATTCGGATGGGTTTTCTGCCATAAAGCGGCGGATGGCACCGGTGGAGGCGAGGCGCAGGTCGGTGTCGATGTTGACTTTGCGCACGCCGTGTTTGATGCCTTCGACGATTTCTTCAACCGGTACGCCGTAGGTTTCACCGATTTTGCCGCCGTATTCGTTGATGACTTTCAACCATTCTTGAGGAACGGAGCTGGAGCCGTGCATGACGATGTGGGTGTTGGGCAAGGCTTGGTGGATTTCTTTGATGCGGTCGATGCGCAATACGTCGCCGGTGGGCGGACGGGTGAATTTGTACGCGCCGTGGCTGGTGCCAACGGCGATGGCGAGCGCGTCCACGCCGGTGTCTTTAACAAAGCGCACGGCATCTTCAACGCTGGTGAGCATTTGGTCGTGGGAGAGTTTGCCGACTGCGCCTACGCCGTCTTCTTCGCCTGCTTCGCCGGTTTCGAGGTTGCCCAATACGCCGATTTCGCCTTCGACGGATACGCCGCAGGCGTGGGAGAAATTAACGACGGTACGGGTGGCGTTGACGTTGTATTCGTAGGTGGACGGGGTTTTGCCGTCTTCCATCAGCGAGCCGTCCATCATGACGGAGGAGAAGCCCAGTTGGATGGAGCGTTGGCACACGTCGGGCGATGCGCCGTGGTCTTGGTGCATGACGACGGGGATGTGCGGGAATTCTTCGACGGCCGCCAGAATCAGGTGGCGTAAAAACGGCGCACCTGCATATTTGCGCGCGCCGGCGGATGCTTGGACGATAACGGGGGCGTTGACGGAATCGGCAGCCTCCATAATGGCGCGCATTTGCTCAAGATTATTAACGTTGAATGCGGGCAGGCCGTAGCTGTTTTCGGCTGCATGGTCGAGCAGTTGGCGCATGGATACGAGTGCCATAGGAAACTCCTGTTTGAATGTGTAATTGACTGTAATCGGGATGGATTATAGCAAAGAAGAGAGGCCGTCTGAAAGGCAGATGCACTTTTCAGACGGCCTCAAAACATCCCGATTAGCCAAACAGCATTTGCGAATCGCTGACGCAGGGGTTGTTTCTATCCCAAGCATATCCGGCCAAAATCGCGCAGAGCATACGGCGGACATCGGGATTACATTTTTTATCGAATATCAAATCTTGGAACCCCCCGTCATACCATCCCTTGATGTAACTACCGAACGCGGTAACGCCGCCCATCAAAGGAACGGAGAATTCTTTATGCCAATCCACCTTACCTCCGCGCAACTCGCGAATCACGCAATCTGCCGCCAACTTGGCCGACTGCACGGCTATCGTTACCCCCGATGAAAACACGGGGTCGAGAAACTCGCCCGACGCGCCCAGTAGGGCAAAATGGCGGCCGTAAAGCCCTTTTACCTTGGTGGTATAACCCGGCAGGTAGTTAAACGGAAAATCGTTGTCCCATTTTGCATCGGCAAGGATTTCCGCCAGATAAGGCACTTCCGACACCGCCTGCTTCAGAATGTGGGCACTGCTGTCGTGGCCGAAATAACGTTCTTCGCCAACCACGCCGACGGAACTGCGGCCGTTACTGAACGGAATCAGCCACAACCAAACATCACGATGCTTCGGATGAATGCACACCAAATTCTTATTGCGGTCGAATTTCGGCGAAGTGATGCGGTCGTCGATGTGGGTAAAATGCACTTGGCGCATCACTGTGTTCGGCGGCAAATCCCAGCCCATCAGGCGCGGCAGGGCGCGGTAGAAACCGCTGGCATCCAGCACGAAACGGGTTTCCATATCATAGGTTTCGCCGTTTTCCCGCTGCACGATCAGCAGCACCGTATCACCCTCGTTGTCGAACGCCTTCAAACTTTCGCCGAAGCGCACCGCCACGCCCTGCTTTTCCACTTCGTCTATCAGCAGTTTGTCGAAAGCGGCACGCGGCACATTGAACGCCGTTTCATTGCCTGTGCCGAATTTATCTAAAAAACTAAACGAGGTATATTCGCTACCCCAAGAAAACGCAAAACCATTTTTATACTGAAACCCCAGGCCGGCCGCCTGAACCGCCCTCAGCAAGCCCGCCTCTTCCAGCACATCCATCGCATAAGGCAGCAGGCTCTCGCCAATCACAAAACGGGGGAAATGCTGCTTCTCCAACACACAGACGCTCAGGCCGCTCCGATTCAACAAAGCCGCAGCCACAGAGCCTGCAGGTCCCGCGCCGATAATCGCCACATCGTAAATAAATGCAGACATCGTTCACCCCTTTTTTTAAAAATCTGATTGAATATTTGCCGTTACACGATCTTACATATCCCATTTTAACGACAAACGGCAGAAGCTGACAATCGGATGGCATGTTTATCCGCTCCAGGCCGTCTGAACCCGCACAAGCAAACAAACAGGCACGGCCAAACCGCCAAACTGAGAAACAGTACCCGCCTTGTTCAGACGGCCCCACTCGGGAAAAAGGCCGTCTGAAAACACAACAGCCATTGCATTTTCAGACGGCCTTTCCGCCGCATCAGCCGGATATCAAATCCGCTTCGCCAAATTTTCGGCCTTGCCGACATACGATGCCGGAGTCAAATCCAGCAACTGCTGTTTTGCGCCGTCCGGAATATCCAAATCGCGGATAAACAATGCCAGCACCTCCGGCGTGATACCGCCTTTACCGCGCGTCAAATCCTTCAGCTTTTCATAAGGATTGGCCACGCCGTAGCGGCGCATCACCGTCTGAATCGGCTCGGCCAACAACTCCCAAGTCGCATCCAAATCGGCGGCCAACGCAGCGGGATTCGCCTCCAGCTTGTTCAGCCCGCGCAGGTGCGCCGCCAAACCCAACACCGCATAACCGATGCCGACGCCCATATTCCGCAACACCGTACTGTCGGTCAAATCGCGCTGCCAACGGGACACGGGCAGTTTTTCCGACAAAAAGGCCAAAACCGCATTCGCCATACCCAAATTGCCTTCGGAATTTTCAAAATCAATCGGATTGACCTTATGCGGCATCGTGGAAGAACCCACCTCGCCCGCCTTTACCTTCTGCTTGAAATAGCCGAGGGAAATATAGCCCCACACATCGCGGTTGAAATCGATCAGAATCGTATTGATGCGGGAAACGGCCTGGAAAAACTCCGCCATATAATCGTGCGGCTCGATTTGAATCGTGTACGGATTGAACGTCAGCCCCAAATCTTCCTCGACAAAACGGCGGCAATGCCCCTCCCAATCCACATCGGGATACGCAACCATATGAGCATTGTAATTGCCCACCGCGCCATTGATTTTGCCCAAAAATTCCTGAGCGGAAAGCTGCTTCGCCTGACGTTCCAAACGGTACAGCACATTGGCGACCTCCTTGCCCAAAGTCGTCGGCGTGGCAGGCTGCCCGTGCGTACGGCTCATCATCGGCACTGCCGCCAACTCATGCGCCAATGAGCGCAACTTATCCGACACCTCGGCCAACTTCGGCAGCAAAACCTCATCGCGCGCCTCGCGCAGCATCAAAGCGTGAGACAAATTATTGATGTCCTCGCTGGTGCAGGCAAAATGGATGAACTCCGACACCGCCGACACCGCAGGCACACCGGCAAACCGCTCCTTCAACCAATACTCGATAGCCTTCACATCATGATTGGTCGTCGCCTCGATGGCCTTCACCGCCGCCGCGTCCTCCAAAGAAAAACCGGCAATCACATCATCGATTTCGGCCAACACCGCCTCGTCAAACGGCGGCACCTCCACGATTTTCGGCTCGGCGGCCAACGCCTTCAACCAAGACAACTCCACCCTGACTCTGGCCCTCATCAGGCCGTATTCGGAAAAAACGGGGCGCAAGGCCTCGACGGATTTCGCATAACGCCCGTCCAACGGCGACAAAGCGGCAATCGGATTGATCATGTTCGGATTCCTGTTCAGAACGATAGAAAAGCGCGATTATACTTCAAACCGCCGCACAAACACCCCAAAGGCCGTCTGAAAACCACCCTTCCCCGCTTTCAGACGGCCTAAAAACCCCAAAATGCCGCACAATGGCATTTCATCAACAGCGGCGATACAATGCCCCCTTTTGCACCACCCGTATCCGACATGAAAAAATCCCCCGCCCCGAAAACATTCGAAGAAGCAATCAAACGCCTCGAAACCCTGACCCAGGCCATGCAAAACAGCGAAATGCCGCTGGAAGAAGCACTCTCCGCCTACCAAGAAGGCAACGAACTGGTCAAATACTGCCAAACCAAACTGGCCGAAGTCGAACAAAAACTGCAAGTGCTCGATGCCGACGGCCTCAAGGAGCTGACACTCGATGCCGACGAATGAACTGAAAACCTGGCAGGCACAGGCGCAAGCGCAAACCGAACTGCTGCTCGCACGCCTGATGCCGTCTGAAAACCAACTCCCGCAAAGCCTGCACGAAACCATGCGCTACGCCGTCCTCGACGGCGGCAAACGCCTGCGCCCCCTGCTCGTGCTTGCCGCCTCCGAACTGGGCGAAGCCGTTCCCGATGCCGTCGAAGCCGCGATGGCGGCCATAGAACTCATACACGTCTACTCCCTCGTTCACGACGACATGCCCGCCATGGACAACGACAACCTGCGGCGCGGCCGCCCCACCTGCCACATCCGCTACGGCGAAGCCGCCGCCCTGCTCGCGGGCGACGCACTGCAAACCCTCGCCTTCGACCTCCTCAGCCGCGCCACCGCCCTGCCGCCGCAACGCCAGCTGCACATGATCTCCACCCTCGCGCGCGCCTCCGGCAGCCTCGGCATGGCGGGCGGGCAGGCCATAGACCTCGCCAACGTCGGCCGCAACATCACCCAAAGCGAACTCGAACAAATGCACAGCCTGAAAACAGGCGCGCTCATCCGCGCCGCCGCCGCCCTCGGCGGCCTCAGCTGTCCCGACCTGACCGACAACGACCTGCAACGCCTCGACCGCTACGCCGCCCGCCTCGGCCTCGCCTTCCAAGTCATAGACGACGTACTCGACTGCGAAGCCGACACCGCCACACTGGGCAAAACCGCCGGCAAAGACGCCGACAACGACAAACCGACCTACGTCAAACTCATGGGCCTGTCGGCCGCACGACAATACGCCGAAACACTCGTGGCGGAAGCACTCGAAACACTCGAACCCTTCGGCAGCCGCGCCGCACACCTTCGCGGCCTCGCCCGATTCGTTACCGCGAGGAAAAACTGACCCTTCCCCGAAAACACAGAGGCCGTCTGAAAACCCGACACATCAAGTTTTCAGACGGCCTTCATCCCAAATAACGGAAACAATGGCGGACAAACAACAAACAATCAATATAAAATCCCCGCAAAACAACCACAAATATAGTGGATTAACAAAAATCAGGACAAGGCGGCGAGCCGCAGACAGTACAAATAGTACGGAACCGATTCACTTGGTGCTTCAGCACCTTAGAGAATCGTTCTCTTTGAGCTAAGGCGAGCCAACGCTGTACTGGTTTTTGTTAATTCACTATACAGCAAAACATACCAATCTCGGCCTATTTAAACACCGCCAACCGTCAACCTCACCCGCAAACGCAAGAAAGGCACACCATGTCCCTCAACCCCGTCTACCTCTGGAACCCGCAAAACTTCCCCGACCCGCAAGCCATGCTGCCCGACGGCTTCGACGCGGCACACCGCATCGTCTCAGAATGGGCCGACCAACCCCTGCCGCAAGGCGCGGACACAAGCGCGTTTGACAAACTGGCCGGATACATCGCCGAAGCCGCCCGCAGCGGCAAAGCCTCGGCCGACTTCAAAGCCGCTTACACCGATATAGAAACCCAAGTGGCCGAACAACTGAAAAGCTGCGCCATACTCGAACTGTACGAACATTATCTGGAGCTGATGCCGATACTGACCTGCCGCAGCGAAAGCCTGGGCCTCGTGCTGTACGACGCCAACGGCTACCTGCTGCTGCCCGACGGCCAGGAATACCCCGACCAAGAAACCCAAGACGAAATCACGGCATACTGGCGGCAGCGCGAAGCCGAAGAACAAAAATGGCGGCAGGAAAACAGGGGTCTGCCGAAGAACATCAAAGATTTCTACAAATACTTCCGCCCCAAAGTGGACGAACTGATGGCGCGCCACGGCTTCGAATACGCGCCGCATTTGTTCAATCCGGCAGCATACGGACGCAAAAAAATGGAGCCGGACCTCATCATCTACGCCAAACCGATGACAAACGGCCAGCAGACGATATACATCGACTACGAAGATATTTATAAGGACGGCGAATACAGCGGCCTAGGGTTGAGCTGGTATCTTTCTGACGAAACCGTGGAGCGGATTTACCTGCACGAACTGGACAATATTCGTCCGCGTTACGGGCAAACCGAGAAAAAACAATTGATTAGGGGAGGGGTGGTTGATATGGAATACTACCTATCCAAGACGTGGTACCACACCGGCCCGTCAGTCAGCTACAAAACTGAAACCGAGATAGAGGCGCTGCTGGCCTATTGGGATCAGAAGCTGCGGGAAGTGGCGTGGATTGATACCTACGACGACATCGACCGTTTTTACGAATTGAATACCGTTACCCACGCCGAGAAAGATGCGGGCAAGGGGATGTTTACATTCAACAGTTTCATGCCGCGGCTGGTCATCCTCTATCTGGCGGGGAAAACCGATTTGCGGGAAAGGATGGAATCATGGCTTGCTGCTGATGATGCCTATATCGTCAATCGGGAGTATGTCCGCGAGCGGTACACAAAGACATTGAATCACCTGGAAAACAAGCAGAAGGAAGAAAGTTAGACGCAGGGGCATCCGTTGCCCCTTTTTAAAACCACCGCAAGAAAGGCATACCCATGTCCCTCAACCCCGTCTACCTTTGGCAGCCCAACCGCACCGCCGCAAAGGCATCAGCCGGCATCGGCAGGTTTGCGGAATCGGTAAAAGGCCGTCTGAAAACACCACACATCATGTTTTCAGACGGCCTTCCCCATGGCTGCCGCATGAAGCGGTTTCAGCATAAACGGTAATATTTTTCATTGCATACCGCCCTGCCCCATATCGCCGTTTCAGACGGCCTCACTTATAATCCAACCCATCCCAACCCTCTGAAAAGCGAGAATCCCATGAGTTTCAAAACCGATGCCGAAATCGCCCGCGAAGCCGCCGTCCGCCCGATACGCGAAATTGCCGCCAAGCTGGGCATCAGCGAAGACAAGCTCGAGCCATACGGCCACTACAAAGCGAAAATCAACCCCGCCGAAGCCTTTGCCCTGCCCGACAGGAAAGGCCGTCTGATTTTGGTTACCGCCATCAACCCGACCCCGGCGGGCGAAGGCAAGACCACGGTAACCATCGGCCTGGCCGACGCGTTGAACCACATCGGCAAACAGGCCGTGGTCGCCATGCGCGAACCTTCGCTGGGCCCCGTGTTCGGCATCAAGGGCGGTGCGGCGGGCGGCGGTTATTCGCAGGTTTTGCCGATGGAAGACATCAACCTGCATTTCACCGGCGACTTCCACGCCATCGGCGCGGCCAACAACCTGCTTGCCGCCATGCTCGACAACCATATCTATCAGGGCAACGCGCTGAACATCGACCCCAAACGCGTGCTGTGGCGGCGCGCGGTGGACATGAACGACCGCCAGTTGCGCAACATCATCAGCGGCAACGGCAAGCCGACCGACGGCGTGTTGCGTCCCGACGGCTTCGACATCACCGTGGCATCCGAAGTCATGGCCGTATTCTGCCTGGCCAAAGACCTGACCGACCTGAAAAACCGTTTGGGCAACATCCTGATTGCCTACGCCAAAGACGGCAGCCCCGTTTACGCCAAAGACTTGAACGCCCACGGCGCGATGGCCGCACTTTTGAAAGACGCCATCAAGCCGAATCTGGTGCAAACCATAGGCGGCACGCCCGCCTTCGTCCACGGCGGCCCCTTCGCCAACATCGCCCACGGCTGCAACTCCGTAACCGCCACCCGCCTTGCCCTGCATCTGGCCGATTATGCCGTTACCGAAGCGGGCTTCGGCGCGGACTTGGGCGCGGAAAAATTCTGCGACATCAAATGCCGCCTGGCCGGCCTGAAACCCGACGCGGCCGTCGTCGTCGCCACCGTCCGCGCCCTGAAATACAACGGCGGCGTGGCGAAAGAAGACTTGGGCAAAGAAAACGTCGAAGCCTTGAAACAGGGCCTGCCCAACCTACTGCGCCATATTTCCAACCTGAAAAACGTATTCGGCCTGCCCGTCGTCGTCGCCATCAACCGCTTCGTTTCCGACACGGATGCCGAATTGGCACTGATTCAGACGGCCTGTGCCGAACACGGCGTGGAAGTATCGCTGGCCGAAGTGTGGGGCAAAGGCGGCGAAGGCGGCGCGGATTTGGCGCGCAAAGTCGTTTCCGCCATCGAAAACCAGCCCAACAATTTCGCCTACGCCTATGATGTCAATGACAGTATCCCCGACAAGCTGCGCGCCATCGCGCAAAAAATCTACGGCGCGGCCGATGTCGATTTCAGTGCCGAAGCACGCGCGGAAATCGCGTCTTTGGAAAAACTGGGCTTGGACAAACTGCCGGTGTGCGTGGCGAAAACGCAATATTCGTTCAGCGACAACGCCAAACTTCTGGGCTGTCCGAGCGGCTTCACCATCACCGTCCGCAGCCTGACCCTGTCTGCCGGCGCGGGCTTCATCGTCGCCGTCTGCGGCAGCATCATGAAAATGCCCGGCCTGCCGAAAGTGCCTTCCGCTGAAAAAATCGACGTGGACGAAAACGGCAACATCACCGGACTGTTCTAAACGGCCGCACAACACAAGCCGCCCCGAAAGGGCGGCTTTTTTGCGCCGAACCGTATTTTCAGACGGCCTCAAACAAACAGGTGCGGGCAGGACAAACCGTACAAAACCGATTCACTTGGCGCTTCAACTCCTTAGAGAACCGTTCCCCTGAAGCTCAGGCGAGGCAACGCCGTTCTGATTTAAAGTAATCCGCTAAATATTGCGCCAAACGGAAAAAAGAGATTAAGATTGCCGCTGCAACTAAAGAGGCCATCTGAAAAGCGAAAACCACCGATTCATCAAACAAAAAAGGAAACACCATGCCCACCACCCGCTATTTATTTGCCGCCCTGTCCGTTTTGGCTCTGGGCGCATATGCCGAAACCCTGCCGTTATCCAAACTGCCCCAAGGCTGGCAAGGCGGCATCGAAGTGCAATGCCGCGAGGGTTTCTGCTCGGGCGAAGGCGCGGTATTGCTGCAAATTAACGGCCGCAAACACCGCCTGCCCGCCGATTTTTTCACCTTCAGCACCCGTCCCGACTCCGGCAACACCCCAACCCCCAATCCGGTTACCGTGGACGACTTCAATTTCGACGGCCGACCGGACATCGCCGTGCCGCGCGGGCAGCAAGGCCCCTACGGCTCTTGGTCGGATGACATCTACCTGCAAACCGAAGACGGAAATCTGCTGAAGAGCCAAGAATTAAGCGAACTATCCGATTATTACATGGGCACACCCGAAATCGACCGCAAACGCAAACTTCTGATTGTTTATGGAAAATCCGGCGCAGCCATCCACTACACCGCGCATTACCGCGTTGCTGCGGACGGAAGTCTGCAACAGGTTTACCAACGCGACGACATCCACGGCGGCTGCAAGCGGCAGACGGGCATCAAAATCGAAGAAACCACCATATCCGCCAACGGAAAACAGCATACGCGCACCCGCTGCCTGACCGAGGCGCAATACGAAAAACAAATAAAGCGCGACCTGGAGGAAACGCGGCAACTCCGGCCTGACAACGCAAAATAATTGCCCGCGCCCTACCGCCGCATACATGAAAGGCCGTCTGAAACACCGTTTAAACCATGTTTTCAGACAGCCTCATTCTGTCTCCCACCTATAAATGTATCTTTTAAACAACAATAAAAATAAAACAATCGGCGTTATTTTCAGACAAACGGATATTCATCTTCTTTTATGGTTGAGCAGCATTCCAAACCTTCTTGATTGCCCGTTATCAAACGAAGCGCAAAACAAATCCAACGCACTGAATAAAATTAAATTTTTTAACACCCGTCACCTTCCGCCCAAAGATGCCGTTTTCAGACGGCGCCAACCCTGCTGCCTGACGAGTAACGGCCTTCAAACATACCGCTTGTCAAAAAAAATATGTTTTCAGCAAATTTTTTTGACAAATTAAAATTGCAAAAAAATTGCACTTCATAGATAATCTCCCCCGTTCGGTCGGCAGCGTGCACCCGCCCTTCCCAATATCGGGTGAACCCTCCCTTCGCGCTGCCGCACTCAACAATGATTTTGTTTTTGTGTATTCTCTCTGTTTTATCGCCCTCCCCGTGAGGGCTTCTTTTTTGCCTGCCGATTGGTTTTCAGACGGCCTCCGCGCCACCGCATTAAACAGATTCATACAAAATCTTCAAATAACTCGTTTGCCTATTGCATGGAAACGGCGCAAGATAGCAGCATTCAAAACTTTCCCCCTTAATTTGCTCCAAGGAGTTACTCAATGAATACTTTTCATCTTTCAGGCTACCCGCGCATCGGTGCGAAGCGCGAGCTGAAATTTGCCGTCGAAGCCTTTTGGAAAGGCGCGAAAACCGAATCTGAGCTGCAATCCGTAGCCGCCGAAATCCGCCGTTTGAACTGGGCGGCGCAAAAAGCCGCCGGTGCGGATTTGCTGCCGGTGGGCGATTTCTCGTTCTACGACCATGTGCTTGATTTGCTGTGCGCTTTGGGTGGCATTCCGAAACGCTTCGGTTTCGACGCGTCCAACCTGAGCCTGCCCGAATACTTCCAGCTGGCACGCGGCAACGCCACCCAGTTTGCAATGGAAATGACCAAATGGTTCGACACCAACTACCACTTCATCGTGCCCGAATGGTCTGCCGACACCGAATTCAAAGTAAACACCAAAAACCTGATCGCGCAAATCAAAGAAGCCAAAGCGCAGGGCTACGACATCAAGCCTACCTTGGTCGGCCCCGTTACCTTGGCTTGGCTGGGTAAAAAGAAAGACGGCATCAACTGCCGCGTGAAAGACCTGCTGCTGCCCAAACTGCTGCCCGCTTACGCGCAACTGCTGCGCGAACTGGCCGCCGAAGGTGCGGACTGGGTTCAGATTGATGAGCCGATTCTGGCTGCCGAAGCCGGTTCCGCATGGCTGGACGCATTTGCACCGGTTTATCAAGAACTGTCCGGCACCGGCGTGCGCATCCTCATCGGCACTTACTTCGCTTCCGTTGCCGAACATTTGGACCTGTTGAAATCCCTGCCCGTACAAGGCCTGCACATCGACTGCGTGCGCGCACCGGAACAACTGGCCGTGTTTGCCGAAGGCTGGCCGAAAGACCGCGTATTGTCCGTCGGCCTGATTGACGGCCGCAACGTATGGCGTGCCAACCTGTCCAAAGTCATCGCCACTTTGGAACCGGTTAAAGCCAAATTGGGCGAAAACCTGTGGATTGCCCCAAGCTGCTCCCTGCTGCACAGCCCGCAAGACTTGGCCGTGGAAGAAAAACTGGACGGCGAAATCAAATCATGGATGGCTTTTGCCGCACAAAAACTGGTGGAACTGGGCGTGGTAAAACGCGCGCTGGAGCAAGGCAAAGACGCCGTTCAAGCCGAACTGGCCGCATCCGATGCCGCCGCCGCCGACCGTGCGACCAACAAACTGATTCACAACGATGCCGTCAAAGCCCGCGTGGCCGCCCTGCCGAAAGGCGCAGACCAGCGCAAATCCCCGTTTGCCGAGCGCATCAAGGCACAACAGGAATGGATGAAGCTGCCCGCACTGCCGACCACCACCATCGGTTCCTTCCCGCAAACCACTGAAATCCGCCAAGCGCGCGCCGCGTTCAAAAAAGGCGAATTGAGTGCCGCCGACTACGATGCCGCGATGAAAAAAGAAATCGCCTACTGCGTTGAAGTACAGGAAAAACTGGAAATCGACGTGCCCGTACACGGCGAAGCCGAGCGCAACGATATGGTGGAATACTTCGGCGAACAGCTGTCCGGCTACTGCTTCAGCCAATTCGGCTGGGTACAAAGCTACGGCAGCCGCTGCGTGAAACCGCCCATCATCTTCGGCGACGTTTCCCGTCCGAACCCGATGACCGTTTACTGGTCCACCTACGCGCAAAGCCTGACCAAACGCCCGATGAAAGGCATGCTGACCGGCCCGGTTACCATGTTCAAATGGTCTTTCGTCCGCGACGACATCCCGTTGAGCGAAGTGGCCAAACAAATCGCTTTGGCACTGAACGACGAAGTATTGGACTTGGAAAAAGCCGGCATCAAAGTCATCCAAATTGACGAGCCCGCCATCCGCGAAGCCATGCCGCTGAAAAAAGCGCAGTGGGACGAATTCCTGGCCTGGGCCTGCGAATCCTTCCGCCTGTCCAGCACCGGCGCGGAAGACAGCACCCAAATCCACACCCATATGTGCTACTCCGAGTTCAACGACATCCTGCCCGCCATCGCCAGCATGGATGCGGACGTTATCACCATCGAAACTTCGCGCTCCGACATGGAATTGCTGACTGCGTTCGGCGACTTCAAATACCCGAACGACATCGGCCCGGGCGTGTACGACATCCACAGCCCGCGCGTTCCGACCGAAGCCGAAGTGGAGCACCTGCTGCGTAAGGCAATGGAAGTCGTGCCCGTGGAACGCCTGTGGGTAAACCCCGACTGCGGCCTGAAAACACGCGGTTGGAAAGAAACCATCGAGCAGCTTGAAGTGATGATGGCGGTTACCAAAAAACTGCGTCAGGAACTGGCTAAATAATCAGGCCGCCTGAAAAGCATCAAGGCCGTCTGAAAACCTCCAAACAGGTTTTCAGACGGCCTTTTATTTCCAAACGGACTCATTCAGTTGTCAGGCTGTATTTCAATTTTATAGTCAATTAAAAACAAAATAGTACAATACTCAACTTTGAAGGTCTAACCATGGCATACTCTGCGGACTTAAGAGACAAAGCTTTAAACTAGGGGCTGTACTAGATTAGCAGATATGTTACCCTCGGAATATGAAGATAACACACTGCAAATTAAAGAAAAAAGTACAGAAAGAACTGCTCCGGTTTTTTGTACTCGA
>NZ_JBQCVA010000030.1:0-28168 GCF_051962715.1 Neisseria sp. P0008.S010 | reverse complement strand
AACGGAATCGATCGCAAATCTTTACCGCTGTTCTTGAAAGAATGCGAATTTCGGTTTAACTTCGGCACACCGTCCCAACAGCTTAAAATCTTGCGAGATTGATGTGGAATTTAGGGCTAATCTAGTATAGCCCCAAAAATTATTATATAATCAATCTGGATGGATTTAGCCATTTTCCGATCTCAGTACATATTTTATTGAATGACAAAGCAACATTAATGAAATTGAGAACTTTTGATCATTATGTGTGGAAGTTTAACAGCATTCCCCAAAGGTATTTGGAGTTGTATTAGAAGGAATTTGAATGGCGTTTTTTAAAAGCAGTAAGATAAAAGTTTTAAATTTCATCCAAAAGCTATTAGTAAAATAGGAATTATCCTGGTTATCCAGGATAGTCTCTTTATTCTCAAGGATATTCAAAATGTCAATTTCAAAAGAAGTATTAGCTCTTGTCTCAAAAGCCGCCCAAAAGCAAGTATCCGAACATGAAGAACTACTTGCATCGGGTTTAATTGATTCGATCAGTGCAATGGATTTGATGCTGTCCATCCAAGAAAAATTCAATATTGAAATTCCATTCGAACAAGTAGTGAATATATTTGCAAATACATCCAACATCATTGAATTTGTAGAGCGAAACTACAAAGGATAAGAAAAATATGAAAAGCATAACAGATTTTTCTTCCTTGGAAGATTATTTAGCATATCTGTTCAACAACACATCAGGTATCGCCATTGCCAACTCCCAAGAAAATTGCTCATGGGAGCAACTACTCAAACGGATGGATGAGTTTCTTAACAAATATAAAAAAATTGCCAACATCAACAAAAATATCCCTTTAATTGTGCACGGCCATAAACAAATAAATTTTGTTATAGCTATATACGCCTGCTTGTTAAATAAAATTCCTTTTATTCCGGTAGACAGTATCTATCCTGAAAAGCGCTTGGAACATATCTGCAATTTATCCAAGGCACAATACGTTTACCGTGCGGAAAATGATTCGTTCGAGAAGAAAAACGACGAAGAGTACGAACTGAGCGAACGAGATCTGGCCTACATCATGTTTACTTCAGGCACTACCGGGCAGCCTAAAGGTGTCCAAATCGGCAGGGAAGCAGTATTCAACCTAATGAAATGGATGACAATGCAACTTAATTTGGCAAAACCCAACATCTTTATGAATCAAGCGCCGTTTGCATTCGATTTATCTATGTATGAAGTATTTGGTAATCTTGCTTACGGTGGATGCATAGTATTAAACAGCCGTGAAGACATCGCCAATTCAAGCACTTGGACGGATTTCTTAGCAAAGCAACAGATTTCGACATGGGTTTCAACCCCATCGTTCGCCATGCAGCAATTGCTCAATCCCAAATTGAATCAGCAAAATATTCCAACTTTGAAAGAATTTCTTTTTTGTGGAGAAAAATTAGGAAAACCGGTTGTCAAAATGATTTTCCAAAAATTCCCTCAGGCAAGAATTATTAATACCTACGGCCCTACTGAAGCAACAGTGGCAACTACTTACATCGATATTACCCGGGAAATGCTGGAGGCTGAAGAAGAATTGCCGGTCGGCTATGCCGTCTTAAATTCAGATTTGAACATTGTCGATGAGGAAATTTGGATTAGCGGCATCCATGTTATGCGCGGTTATTTGAATAATGAAGTCGAAAATACCAAACGCCTTATTATTCACGACGATGAAACCAGAACATACAAAACAGGCGATTATGGCTTTGTAAAAGACAATGTATTTTATGTATTGGGACGCAGGGACGAACAGATTAAATTAAACGGCTACCGGATTGAATTATCTGAAATAGAAGAAAAAATTTTAGATTTAAAACAATTCGGATTTGAAAACGCAGCAGTCATCGCATTAAAACGCGATACCGGCACAGTATTACGATTGGTGTGTTTTTACACCTCAAAAGAAGCAACCGAATCCACGATTATCAAGGAAGCTTTGGCAAAAAATCTGCCGTCTTATATGATGCCGTCTGAATTTATCAAGATTGATGAAATTCCGGTCAGCACCAACCACAAAACCGACAAAAAAGCATTGTTGGAAAAATATCAGCAGGGTTTATAAAAATGGATTTATATCAAATTCAGAAAAATATCTTACGAAAAGCCAAGATTGATCCTCAAAAGGTTAACGCTTGGATTTATAACAATCAAAGTATAGTGTTTGATTTTCTGTTGAACGACTATTTTGTCAGCGTCAGCTATTCAACATCAGGTCAAACTTTTAACTTTATTGAGCGTAATAAGAGCAAGGTTTCTAAAATTTCTATTTTTCCAAAATTTCTAAAATATATTTCAGAAGTTTATGGAAGTTACCCACAATCGGTTAATCAAGAAAAGACAGTATTGTCTTTTAAATTTGCTGAAGCCAATTGGGCAAAAATTGAGGATAAATTCAGTGAGATTTTGGAAGTTACTTCCATTTATCTTGGCAGCGAACTGTGCTTCATCCTGAATGTTGAAAAAAATAAAGGCATTAATTTAGTCGAGTACTTGGATAAGCCGGAAGTTGAATACATTGGTGTTAAAGGCGGCAGTAATGAGTTTTTCCTAAGCTATGCTCGGAATCATGGTCTAAGTGATTATGTTTATGAGCTAAATAATAGAGGCTTTTTAGCTGTTGAATACAAAATGGGTGTAAGTGTATTCCGTCGTGTGAACAAGCACAGTTATAAAGATCTTTTAGCTTATTTCCCAGACTCTTTCCATGAGTTGGAAAATGTACTTTATACTGTTGAAGCACCTAAATCCATTAACTCTAATAAGAAGAACCTATTAGTATTATTTTCGTATACACATAAAAGTAATGAAAATATGCTAGATAGGTATTATAGTCATCCATTTCCATTTATTGCTAATAGTATTATGCCTAATACCTATATTATTCGTGTAGCTGATGTAGCTGATGCATTCGGTAGTCATGGTTTAAATACCAAGTTTGATGAAAATATTGAAGATAATATTCAGCGTTTTATCAAGAGCCTAATGAATATTTATGGAGTAGAAAAGGGAAATATAATAATTTTAGGGTACTCTTCAGGAGGTACTGGTGCAATCTATCATGGATTGCTTGGGGAGTATAAAACTTTTGCTATTGATCCTTTTTTAGGTAACCATAATTACTATAAAGGTAAGGATCCTTTGTATTTAAATTCAATTCGCAAACCAATTATGGAAACATTTAAAGAACTACCTACTAGAATTAATCATAATTTTGATAATCAAGTGGTTATTTCCTCTGCTAAGGTTTCGGAGTTTTATCCAGATATAAAAGAACTTAAACGATCTTTGCCCGCAATCGTATTATATGAATTTGATTTTGAGAAAATCCGGAAACATACTGATTTTCCAAGTAATGCTTCATTTTTAATACATACTATTATTAATAATTTGTTGTTAGGAATTCATATCACTGATTCAGACATTAATTTGAATTAAGATCTGAAGTAAATGGATGGTAGAATTTGATTAGTGCAGCTATCCAATAGTAAAGGCCGTCTGAAAACATCTCTTTCAGACGGCCTGAGACCTTTGCAAAAATAGTCTGTTAACGAAATTTGACGCATAAAAATGCGCAAAAAAATTTCAATTGACTAAAACCTTCCTAATATTGAGCAAAAAGTAGGAAAAATCAGAAAGGTTTTGCATTTTGAAAATGAGATTGAGTATAAAATTTTAGTAACCTATGTTATTGCAAAGGTCTCGGCCTGTATCAGGTCAACTTAATCGTCGTTCGGGTTGTTGCTGACCCAACGCCATGAGTTTTCCATCATCTATGCCAAATCACGCTTGGTTTTCCAACCGGTTTGCGCTTTTGCCTAATTGTCCTTCAATAATTAACTTGTAATCAATATTATTGGAGTATTCTTTAGCATTTAGTCGTGTAAGAATGTTAATACCTATCAATAAATAGAGTATTTTTTAACCAGCTTAAAATCCTGCAAGTCTATAACAGTATCGTGTATAGAAAAAAATGAATTAAACATTTTCAAAGTCTTGTTATTTAAATAGTTCAAGTATTGCCAAAGATGAGTTACTGTTAAAACTAAAGGTATCAGAGGATTTTGTTAATGTTTTTTGTGAGCTTAATGCCAGTTTTGAATAGTACTCTCCAGATTTAATTGCAATATACAGTTGATATTCTGCTTTTGGTAAGTCAGAAATATCGATGCCTTTTAAATCAAGTGTTGTGAAATAGCCTTTGTCATAGATTACAAAATCACCATCAAATAGCTCTCTAGTTAGGTGGGGACGATGCAGTTTTGCTAAACCTTTGGTGTATGTTTCTCGAGTACGAGTATTATGAAGAATCAGTTCATACTGTACATCGCTGTAATTGGATATGTGTACCCCTCTTAATATTGCAATACCTTCTATAAATAGAATCTTGTCTTTATATTCACAGTTTCTAACATCTACATAAGGAGTTGGATTCGCTACATTCGGTTTGGGTATTGGTTGAGTGCCAAAGAAATTGACTTCGCCTTGATTAAATCGGGGAGTCGCCTCTGAAGCTAATGCATAATAAATTCCAAGCAACAATGCGGTATGATGCGATGTAACCTGATTATGCTCTCGGACAAATGCCGAATAAGTTTTTAACAAGTTGAAATTCCGATATTTGCGGAAATCATCTAAATGCGGTTGGATCTCGGTTGGAAATTGGATATCGGCTTCCGAGGTCAGTAAATAAATATTCTTGTCTAAATCTTGATCTTTTTTCAATAGGTTAACGATTAGTTTATCAAGATAATCTATTTGAGCCTTTTGATAGTTTTTTCCCATCATATGGGTAGCAACTGATTTCCAGAAATTATCTACATAATTTCCGATATGAAGCTGAGGTACAGTAACCACAATGTTTTTGATGTTCATGCTTAGGGCATGATAAAGGGCTGCACTCCCTCCTTTAGAAAATCCAGTAAAGGTGACATTTTCAGGAGATAGATTACGTTGATTTATTTGAGATTGGATAAATTCCTGTACGGCTTCTTTAACCCGAAAATCCATATCTATACACAGATAATAGGAATACATTCCTTGGAAATTATCGTTAATCCAAATAACGTCAGCAGGGCAGTCCGTCAGAGCATTAATAAAGTCATAATTACCAGGCTTTGCATTGAGAAAACCTGAAAATATGACAATTAAATGTTTAAAGTCATATTTGCTTGGTTTATGTCGGTAAATAACTTCGATGCCATTACTGGCAGTAAAAATTTGTTCGTTCATTTTTCTTCCTTAACGGCTGCCTTAATATGAGGCAATAGTTTTGCTATCCGGGTACTTTTCTGTAAATTGTTTGAGCAATGCCTCTTCAGTTGCTGTATTACCTTGATTATGCAGTTCCTGCAGGTAGGCGGGAACCAAATCTTGCGGCATCATTAATAAATCTTGGCCAAAGGCACGGTTAATCTGAGTAAACAGTTTTTCACCGTTTTGACGCAGTTTTGCCAAACGTGCAATGGCAATTCGACATGCAATATCATCTCTTTGATGCCCTTCATAACGTACTAGATATTTATGAGCTTGTTGGAAATTGTTTAAGCGCATACAGAGATAGCTTGCTAAAAGTTCCAGCTTAAAGGTCTTTTTATCTTCAACCGTAAAAAACTTAGTCAATAATGTCTCAACCAGGGCAAGAGCAACAAAATACTCTTTTTTAAGAATTTTTTCAGCTAATAATTGAATTAGACGGTAATGTTTCGATAGCCCGGATGAAATATATTGGTTCAGTTTTTTTACTGATTTGACATTATTCTCTAAAGAGGCTGCCAACATAGCAATTAATTTATCTTCTAAAGTACCAATATTGTTTTTAGAAAAATATTTAATTCCTAAAGTAGGTTTGCCAATTTGGAGACTGACTTTGGCTCTCCAGTAGTCAGCATCAGAGGTTGGATGTTTCTCTAACCAATTCAACAATACAATAAATTTGTTACCTTTAAATAGAGCATTCAAATATCTATTAATATAGTTTGCCCTTTCTTCTGATGTTAAATCAGAACTGTTTTCCAATATAGCAGCAATTCGTGAAGCAGCAACACCCCATTCACCTAAGTTCTCAACTTGAAGAATCATTTTCTCTATATAGTTTAGATCATTTGATAATTCAGGTTTATCTAAGTCAAGAATAGCTTGGTAGACACGCTCACAATTATTCGAATCCCTAAATTGGAATGTCTTATCGATGCGTGTTTGATACAAATCCGGTACTTTAGCTTGATTGTCTACCAGATCTTTTAATGCTGCCAGAAGTTCTGTTTCATTATAAGCAACTGCACCAAAACCATCTCGGTTATAGTCAAAATAACCTTTTTGATAGGTGTGATTTCCACTCGAGAATACTTCATCATAATCAAATTGATAATACAAAATAGCTTTATTCAAGTAGGCTACATCAAATGCAACAGATGAATAGTCTGTAATCAAGATGCTAGTATTTTGGAAGACGGATTGGATGTTACCTTCTGAATAGCTATAGATTTTAATAAAGTCAGGCACAGTGAACTCATCCATGTATTCCTGAATACTTGGATGTGGTGCAAAGACAATTTGATAACCTTGGTCATTTAGTTCTTTTAATATGGCGTGATTCATGAAGCCATGCCAATGTCTGGCATAGTTAGTTTTCATGAAATCAGGGTTTCTTATTCGTTCTGTACCTGAAATATATGTGCCTACAATGGAGCTACGCCATGTTGGCATAATTAAAATCTGTTTAGATTTGGTATTGTTATTGATGAGTAAACGGTCATAACGAGGGAGGCCCGTTAGCTTAACTTCCTTTTTACCAAATTTATAAGCAGTTGTGTTGTCCACAATAGAATGGTATTCTGGATTTGTTGCTGTAACGAAACAAGCAATTTTTTTGGTATTTAACCAACCTGATAAATTATCCTTTATGATGCCATGTTGTAAAAAGACGTAGTCTTTATCTAACAGGGAATTATCTTTGAAATAATGTGTGATATATCCATCAACATGACTACTGATGATTTTTGCGCAGTCTTTTAATTTACTCTCAAATGCAGATGAGCCAAATTCAAGCAAATTAAACCCATCTTGTTCGAGCCTTTTCCAATCAGAGGAGGTTTTTTTCAGGGCAAAATAAATATCTTGTTCTGGATGATTTTCACTAATATAACGATATAAGTGTTCTGCATTATCATCGGCCTGATTGTCCCTATCCATTAAAATCCAGTCATTCGATTTAACCGTGGATTTTTGTTTGAATGAAGTGAATACTGTTTCGATTGGTAGTTTGTCAAATTGTTTTCCTGAGAATGTTAATTTAGCTTTTTTACCGGCTAAAAAAAGTTCTAAATCGCCCATGTCGTGACAAGGAAGCCATGTACGGTATTCTTTAGTGTATAAACTGCCTAGAAAGTCATAGACAACCTCTTTTTGGTATTTAGGGAATATTTCCTTACCATTAATCATCCATTGTTCGATAATTGGGAAATTTGAAAAATATTTCACCAAAATTTGTTTCTTTTTTAAATCAAAATCTTCAATATAGGCAATTTGACTTTTAGGTGCTGTATTTTTAAATAAACCGAGCAAGGCAACTTTTTGAAAAAACCATGTTCCTGCCAAATTAAAGCGAAGGATTGTTTTTTCATCAATATACGAAAACATTTCATGTAGTAGGGCGATGAAATGCTTTTTTTGCTCTTCGTTTAGATGTGACAATGCTGCAGGTTTGTTTACGATACGGCCAAAATACCAAATGATATGGTATAGGACAATTCTTTGAATATGTTCAGGAATGTTTCCAAATTTCTTTTTAGCTGTTTTTAAAATTTCAATACAGCCTTTTTCAATCACTCTAGAAAATAGTAATGGATTTTGCCATGCTCCATCCAAAGTGGATGAGCCATCAGAACGTTTTCGATAAAAATAACTAATTTTTGATAAAAATGCAGCATTAGTTGATAAATCAGTATTTAGAATATAATCGGTAACAAATTTTGCATCTTCAAAGCTAGGTTTCATCGCCTCATCAAAATAAATATGTGCATTACGGATATTATCAATTTTGAAAAAAGCAGTACTTGCAGATAATTGCAGGTGATCTTTTAGATTAGATAATGGAAAGACAACATCCCCTTTAGCAAAACGATATTTTAAGGGGTGTGTATCTTTCACCATGTCTTTATCTTCAAAGTAGAAGGCTAATGGACAACCCACTATGCTGATATTGGCATTTTTACTTAAGAAAGTATCTGTTTTATAGAAGTAATCAGGAGAGACAAAATCATCTGGGTCTATAAATGTTACCCATTCGGTTTCAACATGTTGCAAACCTAAATTGCGAGCCGAAGCCTGACCGCCGTTTTCTTTGTAAAAATAATGGATATTTTTTGGAAATTTAGCTTGCCATTGTTTGATAATTTCTGCCGAACGGTCGGTCGAGCCGTCATCCACCAAAATCAGTTGGATATGTTTTTTGAAATTCAGACTTTGTTTCGTCAGGCTAGAGAAGTAATCATTTAGATATTTTTCAACATTATACACAGCAGAAACAACTGTATATTGTTGCGTACCGTTGTATTTTATCAGTAAATATTTTTTGATCTGTATACTTCTCTTGTTATACATATCCCTAAAAAATAATTTAGGATCTCGAAGAAGTTTTCTAAATTTTCTGTTCATTTTATCAAATAGAAATTTTAATTAAAGCGAATAATATTCCTTAAGCATTATTGCTAAATAATTTTGATAATTATGGAATTGCTGTTTACTATTGAAATCATTGGCACAAATAGAATGCGGTGCAAATTTAGTACCTTTTTTTTGTAAAAGTTTGCGATATTGCGTTAAGGCATTAGCTGACCGTATATTAAAATAATAACATATTTCCCATGAAGGAGTAGATCTACCTTCTAAATACATTAACCATGGTATAAGGAAAGTTGCTAGATTTAAATCTGCATTGGTGCGGAATTTATTAGGGAGAAAATTAATGATTTGCTCATTGTATAACCGCCAAGCTTTTCGAAAAGCTGATTTAAATAAAGGTACATAGGTATGTACTAACGGTTTATTGATTGATATGTTATTGTAATGATTTTTTAATAGGTTAATGCTATTCAAAGAAGCTTTAAGTGTAGGTGTGATAACTCCTTTTTCTAGCATGGTAGAGATTTTTTTATCTGCAATAAAGATTGATGCAATTCCATTTGGGTGAAAAAAATGTTCTTGAGGCAATACTCGAGCAACGAATACGTCGTCGTTAAAATAAATGAACTGTTCGCTTAAATCAGGAATATTATGTAAATGAGCTTCAATTACATGTGAATTAAATGTGGGCAGATATTGACTATCAATGATTGCCGTGTGATCAATAATAGTCACTTTAGGGTGTTCTGATTGTTTAAACCATGAGGGAGTTTGATTATCAGTGACAATATAAATTTTTCTCGCCCAAGGTAAAAAATTTTCTACGCTATATAATGAATAATACAATTCATTGTGATTTTCAAAACGGGCGCTATCCTGGCTATAAAGTGCAAATTTTGTTGTGTCTGAGTTGGAAAGATGAGCTTGATACTTTTCTCTCCATTTTAAATCGTTATTGTCCACCCAAGTAAATACTACATCTATACCTGAAGTATCAGTATATAGATGGTTTTCCATCGAGGCCATATTTATGGTATGTTCGAATATTATAGCTTCATTAGGCTCCTCTATACATTGTTCAATATTGAAAAATGGGTATCGGTTATTAAAGTAGTCCCTCATAAATATTCCAGGGCTTTTAAAAAATTTCTTAATTTTTTTCATATGTTATATGGTTTAAGTACGGATATTCCCCCAAATTGCTAGTTGTTTCGCTATAATCGCAGTTTTGGGCGTTATGAATTACTGGGGTTATAATTATATAGGATAACTAATGATTTCAAAAAAATATTTTCCAAAGCTTGTCTGCTATTTTTTTTTCTGTGTTGTATTGTCTGCTTGTAGCTGGTTACCTGCGGTAGGCCCAAGTACAAAAAAAATTATTGAGCTTGAGCAGAAAAATGATCATGTACATACCCCTTCAATAGAGTTAATTGAAATTAATGATATTGTGTCTATGAGTTTGTATCAAGCTCGAGTCAATCAATCTTTTGTACAAATTGATCAAGGTTACGCATTTCCAGGTTTAATCAATGTCGGTGATGTGCTGGATATTGCAATTTGGGAGGCTCCGCCCGCGGTATTGTTCGGTGGGGCTCTATCTTCTATTGGCTCGGGCAATGCCCAGCAAACAAAATTGCCCGAGCAGATGGTGAGTGCCGCCGGTACAATTTCGGTTCCGTTTATTGGAAATATCAAAGTTGTAGGGAAAACGCCAGCTCAGGTTCAGGAGGTCATTAGAGGCCGTCTGAAAAAAATGGCTAATCAACCTCAAGTTGTGGTGCGTTTGGTGCAAAATAATGCGGCTACGGTATCGGTTATTCGTGCCGGTAATAGTGTGCGTATGCCGTTAACGACAGCAGGTGAGCGCGTGCTTGATGCAGTAGCTGCGGTAGGTGGTTCTACGGCAAATGTTCAAGATACGAATGTACAGCTTACTCGGGGTAACCAGGTTAAGACAGTGGCTCTTGAGGATTTGGTGGCTAATCCGCGCCAAAATATTTTATTGCAGCGTGGCGATGTTGTTACGATGATTACAAATCCACATAGCTTTACCTCTATGGGTGCGGTTGGTCGGACCCAACAAATAGGTTTTTCTGTAAAAGGATTGTCTTTGGCTGAAGCTGTTGGCCGTATGAGCGGATTACAAGATTTTCGTGCAGATGCACGCGGAGTTTTCGTTTTCCGTTATACGCCGTTGGCAGAGCTTCCGGCTGAAAGGCAAGGCAAATGGGTCAGTCGGGGATATAGTAGTGAGGCTGCAATCCCAGTGGTTTATAGATTAAATCTATCGGATGCGAATTCTTTATTTTGGATGCAACGTTTCCCAATTAAAGACAAAGATATTGTGTATGTTTCGAATGCACCTTTGGCTGAAGTCCAAAAATTTCTGTCGTTTGTGTTTTCTCCAGTGGTAAGTGGTGCGAACAGCATTAATAACCTTACCCACTAACTAGGTATTTTGATTATGTCTGCTGAAAAAAAGCCAGATGCTGTTGAGAGTGAAGTAAAAACTGAAGTGACCCAGCATAAAAAATCAGGAAAAAGTAAAAAAAAGCTTTTTCGGAAGGTTAATTTGCTGTTATGGGTTTCAGTTATCCTGCCTACGGTTTGTTCGGTATTGTATTTTGGTTTGATTGCATCCGATCAATTTACTTCGCAGGCTAGTTTTGTGGTGAGATCGCCCAAGAGCCAATCTTCTTTCAACGGTTTGGGTGCGATTCTGCAGGGATCCGGCTTTTCCCGTTCCCAAGACGATATTTATACGGTTCAAGAGTACATGCAGTCTCGTTCGTCTTTGGATGAATTGCAGAAGCAGATGCCTGTGCGTAAGTTTTACGAGACCAAGGGCGATATTTTCAGTCGGTTTAACGGATTTGGTTTGCGTGGCGAAGATGAAGCGTTTTATCAATACTATCGGGATAAAGTTTCTATTCATTTTGATTCCATATCCGGTATTTCAAATTTAAATGTAACGTCATTTGATGCAGGCGAATCCAGGCAAATCAATGCAGCTTTGTTAAAACAAGGGGAAATATTGATTAACCAGCTTAATGAGCGTGCCCGCAAGGATACAATTCAATATGCTGAAGATGCCGTTGCTTCCGCTGAAGAGAAGGTAAAAGAGGCTTCCGCTCAGCTAACTAAATTTCGAATTACAAATGGTATTTTTGATTTAAAGGCGCAATCTGAAGTTCAGATGAGTTTGATTTCCAAATTGCAGGACGAGTTAATTGTAATTAGGACTCAGCTGGATCAGGTGAAAGCGGTTACTCCTGAAAATCCGCAAATTCCTGGATTGCTTGCCCGAGAGAAAAGTTTGAGAAGGGAAATTTCCCAACAAATGAAGGCTATTTCCGGCGGCGGGGAAAATTCGCTATCCAACCAGGCAGCTGAATATCAGCGGGTTTTTTTGGAAAATGAGTTGGCGGAAAAACAATTGGCAGCGGCCATGACATCGTTGGAAAGTGCCAAAGCTGAAGCTGACCGCCAGCAGCTTTATTTGGAAGTCATTTCACAGCCAAATTTGCCCGACTTAGCTCACGAGCCCAAGCGCATTTACAATATTATTGCTACTTTTGTTATCGGCCTGATTGTGTACGGCATTGGTACTTTATTGACGGCAAGCATACGCGAGCATAAAAATTGATGAAAGAGTTGCATAAAACATCATTTTGGGAATCGCTGGTCATCCAGAAGCGGGTGCTCGGTGCTTTGTTGATGCGTGAAATCATTACCCGATACGGGCGCAACAATATTGGCTTTTTATGGTTATTTGTAGAGCCGCTGTTGATGACGTTGGTAATGGTGCTGATGTGGAAATTTTTTAGGGCAAATAGTATTTCTACTTTAAATATTGTGGCCTTTACCATCACCGGTTATCCGATGATGATGATGTGGCGCAATGCTTCCAATCGTGCGATGGGTGCAATTTCGGCTAATACCAGCCTGCTGTATCACCGTAATGTTCGTGTATTGGATACAATTTTTGCACGGATGCTGCTAGAAATTGCAGGGGCAACTATTGCCCAAATTGCGATTATGGCCGTTTTGATTGCAGTGCGTTGGATTGAAATGCCGGCCGACATTTTTTATATGCTGTTGGCTTGGTTGTTGATGGCAATGTTTGCCGTTGGGTTGGGTTTGGTGATTTGCTCGATTGCAGTTCAGTTTGAACCATTTAGCAAGGTATGGAGTACGCTCAGTTTTGTGATGATGCCGCTTTCCGGTGTGTTTTTCTTTGTGCATCATTTGCCTCAAAATTTGCAGCATTATGTTTTGATGATTCCTATGGTGCATGGCACAGAAATGTTCCGTGCCGGTTATTTCGGCAGTAGCGTAACAACGTATGGCAATCCGTGGTTTGTCGTGCTATGCAATTTGGTATTGTTGTTATTTGGTTTGGCTATGGTGGCTAAAGTCAGTAAAGGGGTTGAGCCGCAATGATTTCCGTTGAGCATGTCTCTAAACGTTACCAAACGCGGCAAGGTTGGCGAATGGTTTTGCAGGATATTGATTTTAAGCTGAAAAAGGGGGAGAAAATCGGTATCTTAGGGCGGAATGGCGCGGGTAAATCAACACTTATCCGGCTGATTAGCGGCGTTGAGGCTCCGACTTCGGGCGAAATAAAGCGCACGATGAGTATTTCTTGGCCGTTGGCGTTTTCCGGTGCCTTTCAGGGTAGTTTGACGGGTATGGATAATCTGCGCTTTATTTGTCGGATTTATAATGTGGATATTGGATATGTAACTGATTTTACGCAAACCTTCTCTGAATTGGGACAATATTTATATGAACCTGTGAAACGCTATTCTTCAGGGATGAAGGCGCGTTTGGCTTTTGCTTTATCCTTGGCAGTGGAGTTTGACTGTTATTTGATTGATGAGGTCATTGCTGTCGGTGATTCGCGTTTTTCAGAAAAATGTAAGTATGAATTGTTTGAACGGCGTAAAGACAGATCAATTATTTTGGTTTCACATAGCCACAGCGCGATGAAACAGTATTGCGATAATGCAATGGTGTTGGAAGCCGGGCGTTTGCATAAGTTTGATAATATGGATGATGCTTACGCTCATTATAATTCATTGTTGTAAAATGAATTATAATGAGGTTATTTATAGATAGACCGTCTGAAAAATAGTTTTCAGACGGCCTTCATTATATTGGCCTGGCTCAATTTAAGCCGTGTTCGAATGCTTGTTGTAGGCGGGCTTCGAAGTTGCTCAGATTGATGCCTGCTTGTTGTGCGGCAGAGATGACTTCGGCGACGCTTGCGCCGTTTTGCACCTGATGATAGCCCCAGAGCAGGGAGCAGCGGGTGCCGGTGCGGCAGTAGGCGAGGACGGGTTGGGGAACGCTTTTGAGCAGGTTTTGGAAGGCGGCGACATCGGCGGCGTTGATGGAGGGCGCGACGACGGGCTGATGATGGTGTTCGCGGATGCCTGCGGCTTCAAGCCAGCTTTCGACTTGTTTGAACGTAACTTGGTTTTCTTCTTCGCCGTCGGGACGGTTGCAGATGACGGTTTGGATGCCGAGTTTGGCGGCTTCTTGAACGTCGGCTTCGGTCAGTTGCGGGGCGATATAGAGGTTGTCGGCAAGTTTTTGGATGGACATGGGTTTTCCTTTTCTAGGTTTGATGATGGATTTTAGTTGCCTTGAGGGGCCAACAGGGCTTTTTCCAATCGTTTTTTATTGGCTTCGGATTGTTTTTGTATGTATTTGCGGACAATGCCGTCAATCGCTGTATCTTGTTGCATATTGGATCGGGTTGACCAAATGGCAGCGGAAAGGGTGAGGTCTACATGGTTAGGGCGTTGGGCGGCAGCCGTTTGGGCTTTGATGATGTAGTCAACGATACGTTCAACCGCTTTCGGATTGCCGGTGGCAAAATAAGTTACCCAATGAAAATCCAGTGATGCGGGGGAAATGATGGGTTCTTGAAGCGGATGGAGGCTTTTGCTTTTTTTGAGGTTGTTTTTAAGCTCGGTATTTAATGTCAGGCTGTCAAGGCAGGTTTTGGCTTGATGCGTGCCTGTCAGGGCGAGTGTGTAGGCGGAAAAGGTCAGGGCGTCGCCTCGGTAGGTTCGGATGTTGTCACACCAAATGGTGCTGCCTTGGGGGTATTTTTGTAGCGCTTGCGTTCCCCATACAAGGGTGGTTTCGCGCATGATATCGGCTTTGACAAGCTGGTCCATCAAAGAAGCAGCGTGTTCGGCAGAGGGATTTTTGTAGAAGACGGCGATATCCTTTCCTAGTTTATCTGCCGAATCTGATTTGGGAGCGGCTGCGGCGTGCAAACTGAGTAACAGGGCGGTCATGCCGACAAGGATTTTTTTCATGGTTGTTTCTTTCAGAGTTGATGTTTCAGACGACCTCGATCCGGCACTTGAGGTCGTCTGAAAATTAGGCTCGGTCATTATAAAGCCAGTTTTCAAATAATTCGCGGTCGGTAATGTAGAGGACGGCGGTATCGGCTTCGGCGGCTTGGACGGTGATGTCGGCGACGTACAGGATGCCGGTGCGGAAGTAGTGGAGGCGGGCGGTGGTGCCGATGGGGAGTTGCGCCCACTGTGCGGCAAGGTCGGTACAGGCGTAGCCGTCGACGGCGATGATTTTGTCCTGCGGGCAGAGGGTGGCGTTTTCTGCGCTGCCGCCGTTGAAGACGTGGGTCAGGGTGGCGTGGTCGCTGTTTTGTTTGAACCTTGCGCCGAAGTCGGACGCGGGGGCGGGCGTTTCGGTTGGCGGTTCGGACAGGAATGCGCCGCCGTGGCTGCGCGGCTGTGCCTGCCATTGCAGTCCGATGCCTATGGTGGCGAGGAGTTCGGCAAGGGGCAGGTCGGCGGTGGTGTAGAGGGTCGTCTGAAAAAAGTCTTCGAGATCTAGGCCGGTAAACGCTTGGCAACGGGCTTGCCATTGTTTTTCGGGGATGCCTTGTTGGGTCTCTAGCCAATCGCGGTAGTGTTGCTGCATGACGCTGTCGAGGGTGTGTCGTCCACTGTTTTTGCTGCGGATAGCGAGGTCGAGGCAGAGGGCGGCGAGTGCGCCTTTTTGGTAGTAGCTGACGATGGCGTTGGGGCTGTTTTCGTCTTGTTTGTAGAATTTGTTCCAAGCGGTGAAGCTGGATTCGGCAAGGCTTTGTTTCAGACGGCCTTTGGTTTGCTGCACGCGGGTGATGCTTTGGGCGAGCAGGCGCAGGTAGGCTTCGGGGGCGATGGTGCGGCTTCGGGCGAGGAAGAGGTCGTCGTAGTAGGAGGTGATGCCTTCAAACGCCCAGAGCTGCTCGGTGTAGTTTTCACGGTCGAGGTCGTAGGGGGCGAAGGCGGCGGGTTTGATGGATTTGACATTCCAAGCGTGGAAGTATTCGTGTGAGAACAGTCCGAGCAGTTGAGTGTAGGCGTCGTTGGCTTCGGTCATACCATGCGGCGGCAGACTGTGGCGGTCGGCGAGCAGGGCGGTGCTGCTGATGTGTTCAAGTCCACCGTAGATGTTGTCGCCGACGTGGAGCAGGAAGAGGTAATGGGTAAACGGGGCAGGGGAGGGGAACATTGCCAGTTCGGTTTCGCAGATTTTGCGGATGTCTGACACGAGGCGGTTGCGGTCGAAATCGGGATAATGGCCGCTCAAGGCGATGCGGTGCGGAATGCCGCCGGCTTCAAAATCGAGAAATTCGATGTTGCCCAGTTCGACAGGGTGGTCGATTAAGTCGTGGTAGGAGGCCGTCTGAAAAGTATTTGAGCCTGTCGTCGGCATGCTGGTTGCGATGCGCCATTCCTTAGGAAGGTCGTTGAAGCTTAGGCTGTGGGTGTCTTTCAGATGGCCTTCTATGGAGAAAAACAGGCAGCTGCCGTCGAAAAAACCGCGATTGGTGTCTAAGAATGAGCCGCGAACCGATAAATCAAAGGCGTAAACGATGTATCGGATTACCCAATGTCCGGATTTTGGGCTGGTCTGCCAGATGTTTTTTGCTGTTTGCGATAAGGCGGCAGGTTGCCCGTCGCATTCTGCACTTATTGTAATGATGTGGCGGGAAAAGTCGCGAATCAAGTAACTGCCGGGTACCCAGTTTGGTAGTTTGAGAACGGCTGAAGAGTCTGAAGGATTTTGAAATTTAAGGGTAATATGCCATTGATGGGCTTTGGGGTCGGGAGTTAGGGTATAGGTAATCATGATAAAAATTTATCGGCTTGATGCAATAAAGCAATGTTAAGAATTATTTGGTTGGTGTCAAATCATAAATTAGTTAAAATCTATAACCTTGTAAAGTGTATGGGAATTTAGTGTAAAGAAAATGGATTTTTCTTGACAAAAGTCCATATTTTTGGTTGATGTTGCCATTATGGCAGCCGAAAGGCAGTCTGCCAAGATATTCCCAATGCTCGTTCGGTAAAACGGCTGTCGAATGGTTTGATGCGGCAGTCGGAGCAAATTGATGGAAAACGGCTTTCGCGGGAACCGGCAACGGATGCCCGCTAAAGCAGCTATTTATTTTCCGTGTTTAATGGAGACTTTCATGGAAGCGCAAACTTATAACTACAAAGTAGTGCGGCAGTTCGCCGTTATGACTGTAGTTTGGGGGGTGGTGGGTATGCTGGTCGGCGTGATTGCTGCTGCCCAGTTGTTTTTACCCTCACTCAATCTGTCTGAGATTGGTCCGTGGTTTCACTTCGGACGGATCCGCCCGCTGCACACCAATGCTGTGATTTTCGCCTTTGGCGGCTGCGGTTTGATCGGTACATCATATTATGTGGTGCAACGTACTTGTAATGCACGCCTGTTTGGCGGCTGGCTGGCAGCGTTTACCTTTTGGGGATGGCAGGCTGTTATTTTAGCTGCAGCCATCAGCTTCCCATTGGGTTACACGCAAGGTAAGGAATATGCCGAGCTGGAGTGGCCGATAGATATTTTGATTGCATTGGTGTGGGTGGCCTATGCGGTTGTTTTCTTTGGAACAATTGCTAAACGTAAGGTCAAACACATTTATGTTGCTAACTGGTTCTATGGCGGCTTTATTTTGGCTGTTGCCTTGCTACACATCGTGAACAACCTCAGCCTGCCTGTCGGATTGATGAAATCGTATCCGATTTATGCGGGCGCAATTGATGCGATGGTTCAGTGGTGGTATGGCCATAATGCCGTGGGCTTCTTCTTAACTGCCGGTTTCTTGGGTATGATGTATTACTATGTGCCGAAACAGGCAGGCCGTCCGGTTTATTCTTACCGCTTGTCTGTCGTTCACTTCTGGGCCTTGATTTTTACCTATATGTGGGCAGGTCCTCACCATCTTCACTACACCGCTTTGCCGGATTGGACTCAATCTGTCGGCATGGTGCTTTCCCTGATTCTGTTTGCACCGTCTTGGGGCGGCATGATCAACGGTATTATGACCTTGTCCGGTGCATGGCATAAATTGCGTACCGACCCTATTCTGAAATTCTTGATCGTATCTTTGTCGTTCTATGGTATGTCTACCTTTGAAGGTCCGATGATGTCGATTAAAACCGTCAATGCTTTGAGCCACTATACTGATTGGACTGTCGGCCATGTGCATGCCGGTGCGTTGGGTTGGGTAGGTTTTGTAACCATCGGTTCGATTTACTATATGATTCCACGATTGTTCGGTCAAAAAGAAATGTATAGTACTAAATTGATTGATGCCCATTTTTGGATCGCGACCATCGGTGTGGTTCTGTATATCGCCTCCATGTGGATCGCAGGTGTGATGCAAGGTCTGATGTGGCGTGAAATGAATCCCGACGGTACATTGACTTACTCTTTCGTTGAAAGTGTGAAGGAAAGCAAACTGTATTATGCAATTCGTTTTTCAGGCGGCCTGTTATATTTGAGCGGTATGCTTATTATGGCTTACAACACTTACCGTACTATTGCCAACGGTAAACCGGTTGAAGCTGAAATTCCCGCCATATCTGAAGCGCAACATCACTAAACAAAAAAACGGGCTACCAAAATGAAATTACAACAATTAGTCGAAGAAAAAGTAGGCATACTTATCGTGTTTACCCTGCTGGTGGTTAGCGTGGGTTTGCTGATTGAAGTCGTACCTCTGTTTTTCTCACCTGCTGTTACTCAGCCGATTGAAGGGGTAAAACCCTACAATGCGCTGCAGGTGGCGGGACGTGATATTTATGTGCGTGAAGGTTGTTACAACTGCCACTCGCAAATGATTCGTCCGTTCCGTGCAGAGACAGAGCGTTACGGCCACTACTCCGTTGCCGGTGAATCTGTTTATGACCGTCCGTTCCAATGGGGTTCCAAACGTACAGGGCCTGATTTGGCACGTGTAGGCGGCCGCTATTCAGACGAATGGCACCGCATCCATTTGCTCAATCCTCGTGATGTCGTACCTGAGTCCAATATGCCTGCCTTCCCATGGCTGGCGCGCAACAAGGTTAATCCTGACCAAATCGTGGCGCACATGAAAGGGCTGCAAACTCTCGGTACTCCCTACACTGATGAAGAAATCGCCAAAGCACCGGAAATGCTGAAAGATAAATCCGAATTGGATGCGGTAATCGCTTATCTGCAAGGATTGGGCTTGGCGTTGAAAAACGTAAGGTAACATCATGGACGTTAATTGGGCGCGCAGTCTGTTTACAGTATTAGTGTTTATCTGCTTCATGTTGGTGCTGTATATCGTGATGAACAAACGAAACAAATCGAATTACGATGAAGCATCCCGCAGCATCATTGAAGATGACGATACTGCACATGATGATAATGATAATAACGGTGCCGCCCGATAAACCGTGGCCACGGAGCTAAAATAATGAACACAACTTCACATTTCACCAGTGATTTCTGGAATTATTACATTATCGGCATAGTCGTATTGAGCTTTATCGGCCTGATATGGCTTTTGCTTTCACAAAACAAGGTCAAACCGCCTAAAAAAGGAGAGGATGTCGATACCACAGGCCATAACTGGGATGGTATTGAAGAATACAACAACCCCATGCCGCGCTGGTGGTTCTTCCTTTACATCGGGACTTGGCTGTTCGGTATCGGCTATTTGGTAATGTATCCCGGCTTAGGCGATTTTGGCGGTATCGGGTTCGGCGGTAAAAAATGGACCAGTATCGAACAATACCACGAAGAAGTGGCGCAAGCCGAGCAGAGCTACAAACCGCTTTACGACAAATATGCCAAAATGCCGGTTGAACAAGTTGCAAAAGATCCTGCAGCACAAAAAATAGGTAAAAACCTGTTTGATACTTACTGTATCCAGTGTCACGGCTCAGATGCCAAAGGTGCGCGCGGTTTCCCGAATTTGACCGATTCCGATTGGTTATTCGGCGGTACTCCGGAAAAAATTCATGAAACCATTGCTAAAGGCCGTACTGGCGTAATGGCTTCATGGGGTCCGGCTTTGGGTGAAGAGCGCGTTAAAGACGTTGCACACTATGTCATGTCGTTGTCCAAACCTGCGGAACAATATGATGCGGTTCGTGCAGAACGCGGTAAAGAACTGTTTAACGGCCCGCCTGCAAACTGCTTTGCCTGCCATGGTGACAAAGGCCAAGGCATTCGCGGTTCCGGCCCGAATCTGACTGACGACGTATGGTTGTGGGGTGGTACTCAAAAAGCCATTATTGAAACCATTACCAATGGCCGCCATAATCAAATGCCGGCATGGGAAGGTTTCTTGGATAAAGACAAAATCCATCTTTTGACCGCTTATGTTTGGGGATTGTCGCATAAAGACGGCAAGGCACAGAAAACCGATACTGAAAATGTATTAGGCGCGAAAGCTGCGGCAGCTGCCGAAGCTGCGGCAGCCGAGAAGAAAAAGGCAGATGCCGAAGCTGCAGCAAAAGCCGTGTCTGAAGCTGCAGCAAAAGAGACTGCTGCTTCTGCACCTGCTGCCGACAAACCGGCTGAGGCTTCTGCAGGCAAACCCGCCGAAGCGGCGGCACCTGCTGCAGCGGCAGACGGTAAGAAAGTGTTTGACGGATTGTGCTTTGGTTGTCACGGTGCCAATTCGGCCATTCCGAATACGCCGCGTCTGACTCATAAAGACGAATGGGCTCCGCGCATCAAAAAAGGCAAAGAAACCTTGTTCAAACATGCCATTGAAGGTTTCCAAGACAAAGGCATGATGCCGGCCAAAGGCGGAAATACCGAATTGAGCGACGACGAAGTGAAAGCAGCCGTTGTTTATATGGTGAATGAATCCGGCGGTAAGTTCTGATAGGACTGCACAACAAAAGGGAATGCCTAATTGGGTATTCCCTTTATTTTATGGAAGGCCGTCTGAAAATCGTTTTTCAGGCGGCCTTCCATTTAGAATGGTAGCTGTTTAATTGTCAAAAGTGTTGCAGCGGTTGATGTCGCCGCTTTCAAAGCCGCGTTTAAACCAATACATGCGCTGCGCCGAGCTGCCGTGGGTAAAGCTGTCGGGTACGACATAACCCTGACTGCGTTTTTGCAGGGTGTCGTCGCCCACGGCTTCGGCCGCATTGATTGCTTCCTCTATGTCGCCTTCTTCCAGCAAGTCCTGCCGCTGCGCGTCTTTCGCCCAAATTCCGGCGAAGCAGTCGGCCTGCAGTTCGAGTTTTACCGATAATTTGTTGGCTTCGGCTTTGCCGGCCTGTTGCTGCATCTGATGCACTTGCGGCAGGATGCCCAGCAGGTTTTGCACATGGTGGCCGACTTCGTGCGCGATGACGTAACCGAAGGCCGTATCGCCTGCCGCACCGAGCTTGGTGCGCATCTCTTCGTAGAACGACAAATCGAGGTAAACCTTTTTATCGGCCGGGCAGTAAAACGGCCCCATCGCCGCCTGACCCATACCGCAGGCGGTGCGTGTGCCGCCGGTATAGAGTACCAGAGTGGTGGGCGTATAGCGGGCATTGCGTTTGGCAAAGTAATTGGCCCAGGTTTTTTCCGTATCGGCCAACACCACGCCTGCCAATTCCCTCAGCTGTGCCTCCTGCTTGCTTTCCACGACGGTTTGCTGTGCTCCGCCGCTCAGCTGCTGCGCTCCGCCCGCCAGGCCGGACAAATCGACGCCGTAGTACGCGCCTACCAGCACGACGATGACACCGATGATGCCCATCCCGCCGCCTCCACCGCCGCCGCCGCCGCTCCCGCGGCGGTCTTCAATGTTAGAGCTTTGTTCACGTCCCTGCCAACGCATAAATTGGTTCCTTTTCGAAGTTTATTGATTGATGTTTGATGTGCGGAGATGTGTGAGGCCGTCTGAAAAACCGCCTCCGCAATCCTCGCAATGTTCTTTATGTCCCATTTGGGTGCACCGAGCCGTGCTTATCCGTGCCGCCTATAAATATGGACTCCGAAAACAATCCGAAACGTATTTTCAGACGGCCTTTACCATTCGCCCCGTTTCAGCTTCTCGATTTGACGGCGGTCGCGCTTGGTCGGACGGCCTTCGGGGTAGGCCGCACTGATGCGGGATGCCTGATCGAGCAGTTTCTGCTGTTCGCGTTTTGCGGCCACTTCTTCGTTTTCACGGTACAGAAGCCGCGCTTCGGGAGCGGGGCGGCGTTGGTGGTTCAACGCCTGTACGGTGATTTCGTACGGCAGCGAATTGAGCGTGAGGTGCAGCACATCGCCCGCTGCGATATTTTTACTGTTTTTCACTTTCGCGCCATTGACCAGCACGCGGCCGAGTTCGATGTGTTTCTGCGCCAAGGCGCGGGTTTTGAAAAAACGGGCGGCCCACAGCCATTTGTCGAGCCGCATTGTTTGCCCGTCTTCCATGATTTGCCCTTTGTCATTCTAAAGGCGCGAGTGTAACACGGACGGCGCGTCCGGATGTCGGGCCGTTGCCGAACGGCACAATATTCTGCTTGCCCGCCTACCGTTTATCGCGTAAATTTCACGTTTTTTCGCCAAGCGTCGCGGATTAGCGTATCATTCCGCGCAAATATTTATTCTTCAGCGAGAACGTTCAGCATGAAACCCGTCTTTCTTGATTTCGAGCAGCCCATTGCCGAATTGACCAAAAAAATCGAAGAACTGCGTTTCGTTCAAGGCGAATCCGCCGTGGACATCAGCGATGAAATCGAACGCCTGCAGAAAAAAAGCAACGAGCTGACCAAATCTATCTACGCCAAGCTCACGCCTGCACAAGTTTCCCAAGTTTCCCGCCATCCGCAGCGTCCCTATACTTTGGACTACATCTCCGCGCTCTGTACCGATTTCCAAGAATTGCACGGCGACCGCCACTATGCCGACGATTACGCCATCGTCGGCGGTTTGGCGCGGTTTAACGGCCAAAGCGTCGTCGTCATCGGCCACCAAAAAGGCCGCGACACCAAAGAAAAAATCCGCCGCAACTTCGGCATGCCGCGCCCCGAAGGCTACCGCAAAGCCCTGCGCCTGATGCATCTGGCGGAAAAATTCCGCCTGCCCGTACTGACCTTCGTCGATACGCCCGGAGCCTATCCCGGCATCGGCGCGGAAGAGCGCAACCAATCCGAAGCCATCGGCAGGAACCTGTACGAGCTGACCAAGCTGAAAGTGCCCGTCATCTGCACCATCATCGGCGAAGGCGGTTCCGGCGGCGCGCTGGCGATTGCCGTGGGCGACTTTGTCAATATGCTGCAATATTCCACTTATTCCGTGATTTCGCCCGAAGGCTGTGCCTCGATTTTGTGGAAAACGGCGGAAAAAGCCGCAGATGCCGCCGCCGCCTTGGGCATTACCGCCGACCGCCTGCAAAAACTGAATCTGGTGGACAAAGTCATCGAAGAGCCGTTGGGCGGCGCACACCGAAATCACGGCGAACTGATGCAGCGTCTGCGCGAAGTGCTGGCCGAACAGCTCCGCATCGCCCAAGACATGCCGCTGTCCGACCTGCTCGACCGCCGTTTCGACCGCATCATGGCATACGGCCAATTCGTCGAAAAATAACGCATTGCCGCAATAGGAAGGCCGTCTGAAAACAGGGTTCGAACACGCTCCCCTTTTCAGACGGCCTTTTTGCTTTCCCCCTTTCCCAACCGAGTCCCACCATGCAAACCGCCGTCTGGAACGACATCCCGCCCTTGCGCGAACTGCTTGCCGCCGCCGCGCACAACCGCCGCCTTGCCGTCTGCCTGCCCGAAAAACGCATCCCCCGCTTCGAACCGTCAGAACAGCCCGACGAGGCGGAACGCCGTTTCCTGCAACACTGGCCGCAACAATCCGCCTGCCTGCAATTTGCCGCCGCCAACATCCTGCACGGCCTGCTGCCGCAAGGTGCGGAGCTCTGGCTGATGCCGCCCGCCGCTGCCGACTGCCTGTCCGACTATTTTTCAGACGGCCTCGAATGGCAGACGGAAGCACGCCCGCAAAGCCCTACCGCCGCACAAAAACCTTGGTTCAGGCCGTCTGAAAACCGAAACGGCACACTGCCCGAACACGTCGCCGTCATCGGTGCGGGCATTGCTGGGGCGGCTACTGCCCGCGCATTGGCGGAACGCGGCGTGCGGGTCAGCGTATTGGAAGCGCGCACCGCAGCCCATGCCGCCAGCGGCAACCGTCAAGGCCTGCTGTATGCCAAAATTTCCGCCCACGATACCGAACAGACCGAACTGCTGCTCGGCGGCTACGGCCACAGCCGCCGCCTGCTCGACCGCCTGCTGCCCGACAGCGGCTGGCAGCCCTGCGGCGTACTCCACCTCAACCACAGCCCCGCCGAAGAAAAACGCAACCGCCGCCTCGCCGCCCAAGATTGGCACGCCCACCTTTACCGCGGCGTCAGTGCGGCCGAAGCCTCCGAACTGGCGGGCATCGACCTGTCTTCAGACGGCCTCTACTGGCCGCAGGGCGCGTGGCTGCACCCGCCCGCGCTCGTCCGCGCCTTACTCGCCCACCCGAATGTCCGCCTGTATGAAGGGCAGCCGTTGCTGTCGGCACAATACTGCGCCCCGCATTGGCGGCTGGATACGCCGCAGCATACCCTGTCTGCCGACCACATCGTGTACTGCACCGGAGCTTCCTCGCCGCAACAGCCGCCGCTTGCCGCCCTGCCGTGGCAGCTGATACGCGGCCAAACCAACCTTGCCGCCGCCACCGCCTACACAGGCCGTCTGAAAACCGCCCTGTCGGCCGCCAGCTACATCAGCCCCGCATGGGAAGGGCGGCACTGCTACGGCGCGAGTTTCGTGCCGCACGATGCCTGCGGCGACTGGCGCGACAGCGAGGCGGAACACAACCAGCAGGAGCTCGCCAGGCTGCACCCGCAACTGGCGGCCGAACTGACCGCCGCGCCGATGGTAAGCGGACACGCCGCCGTGCGTTGCGACAGCCCCGACCATCTGCCGACCGTCGGGCCGGTGGCCGATTATGCCGCCATGCGCGAGGTGTATGCCAAGCTGGCGCACGATAAAAACTACCCGCTGTCCGACTCCTGTCCCTACCTGCCGAATGTATGGGTAAACAGCGCGCACGGCAGCCGCGGGCTGGCTACCGCGCCGTGGTGCGCCGAAAGCATTGCCGCCCGCATCCTCGGCCTGCCCGACCCGCTCTCCCGCCGTCTGCGCGAGGCACTGCATCCCAACCGCCACATCGTCCGCGCCCTGGTGCGGCAGCATGAAGGCGGACGGTAAACTGCAGCCGTCCCGTTTCCCTATGCCCCGGCCGTTTGGCGGCGCGGCAATATTGCTGAAAAACGCATTCTAAGGCCGTCTGAAAACCTGTTTCAGAAACGCCGGAATGCCTTTCTGCCGGCGGAAATCGTTTTTTCAGACGGCCTGCCGCCCAATATCGGTTAAAATGCCCGACTTTGGCAACTTTGATTGAAAGGCCGTCTGAAAACCTTTCGGCGGCAAACCGTAATATGTCCTCTACAAACCCTTCCAAATTGCGCTACTGGCTGCTGGCTGTCGGCGCGGTCATTCTCGACCAAATCACCAAATCCGCCGTTTTGGCAAAATTCGAAGATTACGAGCGTCTGGGCATCATCCCCGGCTTTTTCGATTTGACCTTGGTTTACAACACCGGGGCGGCCTTCAGCTTTCTCGCCACCGCCGGCGGCTGGCAGAAATATTTCTTCATCGTGCTGGCGCTAATCGTGTGCCTCTGGCTGGACAACGCCGTGCGGAAAAACGAATTCGGCCCTTGGGGTTCGTGGGGTGCGGCGATGGTAATCGGCGGGGCGGTCGGCAACGTCATCGACCGCTTCATCCACGGAAAAGTGGTGGATTTCCTGCTGTTCTATGGCGAAGGCTGGGCCTATCCCGCCTTCAACGTGGCCGACAGCTTTATCTGTGTCGGTGCGGTATTGCTGGTTATCGACGGGTTTATCAACAAAAGGCCGTCTGAAAAAGAAACGGCAGAAGGGCGGGAACAATGAGCGGCAAAACCATTATGCTGGCCAATCCGCGCGGCTTCTGTGCGGGCGTGGACCGCGCCATCAGCATCGTCGAGCGCGCGTTGGAAGAATTCGGCGCACCGATTTATGTGCGGCACGAAGTAGTGCACAACAAATTCGTGGTGGACAACCTGCGCGAAAAAGGCGCGGTCTTTATCGAGGATTTGGCCGACGTGCCGCCCGGCGCGACGCTGATTTATTCCGCACACGGCGTATCGAAGGCCGTGCAGGAAGAGGCTGCCGCGCGCGGTTTCCGCGTATTCGACGCCACCTGCCCGCTGGTGACCAAAGTGCACAAAGAAGTGGCGCGGCTTGATGCGCAAGGCTACCAAATCATCATGATAGGCCACAAAGGCCATGTGGAAGTGGAAGGCACGATGGGGCAGCTTCCCGAAGGGCGGATGCTGCTGGTTGAAACCGTGGAAGATGCCGAACAGGTAATGCCCGACCATCCCGACCGTCTCGCCTACGTCAGCCAAACCACGCTGTCGGTGGACGAAACCAAAGACATCATCGCCGTATTGAACGCGCGTTTTCCCAACATCAAAAATCCGCACAAGGAAGACATCTGCTATGCCACCACCAACCGTCAAAAGGCAGTGAAGGATTTGGCGGAGGAATGCGACATCGTGATTGTGGTCGGCTCGCCCAATTCGTCCAACAGCAACCGCCTGCGCGAAGTGGCGGCGCAGCGCGGCGTGGAGGCTTATATGGTGGACAACGCCTCTTATCTGCGGCCGGAATGGTTTGAGGGCAAAAAACAGGTCGGCATCACCGCCGGCGCATCCGCTCCCGAAGTGCTGGTGCAGGAAGTGATTGCCGTGCTGACAGACTGGGGGCACGATATTTTGCGCGAAGGCGAGGGCGCGGAAGAAAGCATCGTCTTCGTGCTGCCGAAAGAATTGCGCGGCGGAAAAGATAAAGTGTGAAATAAGCAGAATAAAAAGGCCGAGACCTTTGCAAAATCCCCCAAAAATCCCCTAAAGTCCCACCAAGACATTTAGGGGATTTCCCATGAGCACCTTCTTCCAGCAAACCGCACAAGCCATGATCGCCAAACACATCGACCGCTTCCCACTATTGAAGTTGGATCAAGTGATTGATTGGCAGCCGATCGAACAGTACCTGAATCGTCAAAGAACCCGTTACCTTAGAGACCACCGCGGCCGTCCCGCCTATCCCCTGTTGTCCATGTTCAAAGCCGTCCTGCTCGGACAATGGCACAGCCTCTCCGATCCCGAACTCGAACACAGCCTCATCACCCGCATCGATTTCAACCTGTTTTGCCGTTTTGACGAACTGAGCATCCCCGATTACAGCACCTTATGCCGCTACCGCAACTGGCTGGCGCAAGACGACACCCTGTCCGAATTGCTGGAACTGATTAACCGCCAACTGACCGAAAAAAACCTAAAAGTAGAGAAAGCATCCGCCGCCGTCATTGACGCCACCATTATTCAAACCGCCGGCAGCAAACAGCGTCAGGCCATAGAAGTCGATGAAGAAGGACAAGTCAGCGGCCAAACCACACCGAGTAAGGACAAAGATGCCCGTTGGACAAAGAAAAACGGTTTATACAGACTCGGTTACAAACAACATACCCGCACCGATGAGGAAGGCTATATCGGGAAACTGCACATTACCCCCGCCAATACCCATGAGTGCAACCATCTGTCCCCTTTGTTGGAAGGCATTGCCGAAGGTACGACCGTCTATGCCGACAAAGGCTACGACAGTAAGGAAAACCGGCAACATCTGGAAGACCATCAGTTATTAGACGGCATTATGCGCAAAGCCCACCGCAACCGTCCGCTGACGGAAAATCAAACAAAGCGTAACCGGTATTTGTCGAAAACCTGTTATGTGGTCGAACAAAGCTTCGGTACGCTGCACCGTAAATTCCGCTATGCGCGGGCAGCCTATTTTGGTCTGTGTAAAGTGAGTGCGCAAAGCCATCTGAAGGCAATGTGTTTAAACCTGTTGAAAGCGGCCAATAGGCTAAGTGTGCCTGTTGCCGCCTAAAAGGCGGTCCGGATGCCTTATTATCGGGTATCAGGGGAGGATTAAGGGGGCATTTGAGTAGAATCAGTGAATATTTGAAACAAAAACAGCCGAAAATCTTTATTTAGATTTCGGCTGTTGGGGAAAAAGGAATTTTGCAAAGGTCTCTGCCT